>VBIA01000165.1 GCA_005879985.1 Chloroflexota bacterium
ATCGTCGCGTCGAAGTCGGGCGAGACGACCGAGACACTGTCCCACTTCGCCTACTTCTGGAACGAGATCAACAAGAACGGCCGGAGCGGCGCGGCCGGCAGGCATTTCGCCGCGATCACCGACCCCGGCACGTCGCTCGAGAAGCTGGCGAAGGAACACGGATTCCGCTGGATCTTCCGCAACCCGCCCGACATCGGCGGCCGCTACTCCGCCCTGAGCTACTTCGGGCTGGTGCCCGGCTCGCTCATCGGC
>VBIA01000166.1 GCA_005879985.1 Chloroflexota bacterium
CTCGACGCTGGAGCAGGTCTTCGACCCATGGGCGGGCCTGGAGAACACCGACCTGGCCTTCGAGCGACTCTCCCTCGGAGTGAAGACCGCTTGATCCGGCGATCCCGGCCGGAGGCCCTCGCCGGATCTTCGGGGCCCATGCGACCCATCTTCGGGTTCAGCGGCTCCGCTGCTCGCTCTCGCAGTTCTCCAATGCGTTCGCTCCGCTGCTCGCCGCTTCACCCGAATCTGAGCCCCCTGGATCCCCGAATCTCTCGTCGAGGTCTCCTGCCGTGATCGCCGGTCCCGCGGTCAGCAACACGGAGCTGCCGCTGAAGCTTTTCGCGCGCGGCAAGGTGCGCGACACGTACGAGCTGCCCGACAACCAGCTGCTGATGGTTGCGACCGACCGGCTCTCGGCGTTCGATCACGTGCTGCCCACCGGCATCCCCGACCGCGGCAAGGTGCTGACCCAGCTGTCGATCTTCTGGTTCTCGCAGACGCACACGTTCCAGGAGAACCACCTCGTGTCGGGCATGGTCCCCGACCTGCCCGCCGCCCTTCGCGACCACCGCGAAGAGCTCGCCGGCCGATTCATGATCGTGCGCAAGGCCAAGCGCATCGACTTCGAGTGCGTCGTCCGCGGCTACCTTGCCGGGAGCGCGTGGAAGGAGTACGAGAAGTCGCACACGCTGGCCGGCGAGGAGATGCCACCCGGCCTGCGGCAGAGCGAGAAGCTGGCGTATCCGATCTTTTCGCCCGCGACCAAGGCCGAAACCGGCCACGACGAGAACATCACGTACGCGCAGCTGAAGAAGGAGCTCGGCGACGACCTGGCGCAGAAGCTGCGCGACGCAAGCCTCGAGCTTTACAAGCACGCGTCGCAGCACGCGGAGAGGCGCGGCATCATACTGGCCGACACCAAGTTCGAGTTCGGCCAGATCGACGACGAGCTCATTCTCATCGACGAGGTCCTCACGCCCGACAGCTCGCGGTTCTGGGACGCGGTCACCTACGGCGTAGGCACGACCCCCGACTCGTACGACAAGCAGTTCGTGCGCGACTGGCTCACGCGCTCGGGCTGGGACAAGGAGTCCGATCCACCGGCCCTGCCGCCCGAGATCGTCGCCCAGACCCGCGAGCGCTACCTCACCGCGTATCACCGCCTCGTGGGCAAGCCCCTCTTTCCGAAGAAGCCGAGGAACGAAAAATGATTTGGCGATCCCGTCCCGAGCCCCTCGACGGAGCTTCGGCGCCCATGCGGCCCATCTTCGGGCTCAGCGGCTCCGCTGCTCGCTTACGCAGTTCTCCAATGCGCTCGCTCCGCTGCTCGCCGCTTCGTCCGAATCTGGGCCACCTGGATCGCCGAATCTCTCGCCGAGGTCTCGGGACGTGATCGCGCGAATAGTCGTGGTGCCGAAACCGGTCGTCAACGACCCGCAGGGGGTCACGGTCCGGCAGGGTCTCGCGTTGCTGGGCTTCGGTGAGGTCACCGAGGTCCGCGTCGGCAAGTACATCGAGGTCAGGCTGGACGCGACCTCCGAGCGCGCGGCGCGCGAGCGCGTCGACGCGATGTGCAGCCGGCTGCTCGCCAACCATGTGATCGAGGACTACCACTTCGAGCTCGAGCACGAGAGCAAGGGCGCGATGCGATGAAGTTTGGGGTCGTGGTTTTCCCGGGCACGTGGTCCGACCGCGACTGCGGGTGGGTCGTCGACCAGGTGCTCGGCGCGCACCTCCAGTACCTGTGGCACAAGGACGCGGACCTGAAGGGCTGCGACTGCATCATCCTGCCGGGCGGATTCGCCTACGGCGACTACCTCCGCACTGGCGCGATCGCTCGTTTCGCGCCGGTGATGGAGAGCATCGGCGAGTTCGCGGACCGCGGCGGACTGGTGTGGGGCATCTGCAACGGATTCCAGATCCTGTGCGAGTCCGGCCTGCTGCCCGGAGCGCTCATCCGCAACGCATCGCTCGAGTACCGCTGCGAGTGGACGAACCTTGTCGTCGAGCGCGCAGATCTGGCGTTCACGTCGCAATGCGACGAGCGCGAGGTCCTCCGCGTGCCCATCTCGCACGGTGAGGGCAGCTACTTCGCAGACCCGGCCACGCTGTCGCGTCTCGAGCAGAACGGCCAGGTGGTGTTCCGCTACTGCGACGTCGAGGGCCGCGTCCGCCCCAACTCCAACCCGAACGGATCGCTGCACAACATCGCGGGCATCGTCAACAGCCGCGGCAACGTGCTGGGCATGATGCCGCACCCGGAGCGCTGCGCCGAAGCCGAGCTCGGCGGCACCGACGGGCTCAAGCTGTTCCGCTCGGTGATGCACAGCGCGGCGCAGGTGCTGACGGCATGAAGCTGGAGGACCGCAACGTTGACGAGCGCAGGCTGCGCGAGGTCGCGCTCACGGCTGACGAGTACCGCGTCATCGTCGAATCGCTGAAGCGGCCGCCCAACGACCTCGAGCTCGGGATGCTCGGCGTGCTGTGGTCGGAGCACTGCTCGTACAAGACGTCGAAGGCTTTGCTTCGCCGGCTGCCCTCGAGCGGGGCGGCGGTGCTGCAAGGCCCTGGTGAGAACGCCGGCGCGGTCAGCCTCGGCAACGGGTGGGCTGTCGTTTTCAAGATCGAGTCCCACAACCATCCGTCGGCCATCGAGCCGTACCAGGGCGCGGCAACCGGCGTGGGCGGCATCCTCCGCGACGTCATCGCCATGGGCGCGCGGCCGATCGCGCTGCTCGACTCGCTGCGTTTCGGTCCGCTGCCGGAATCCCGCCGGCACTTCGATGGCGTGGTCGCCGGCATCGGTGGATACGGCAACTGCATAGGCGTGCCGACCGTCGGGGGCGAGGTCTACTTCGAGGACTGCTACGCGCAAAACCCGCTGGTCAACGCGATGTGTGTGGGCCTGGTCCGGGCCAACGACCTGATGCGTGCGCGCGCCGAGGGCACCGGCAACAAGCTGCTGCTCGTCGGCGCCGACACCGGCCGCGATGGCATCCACGGCGCGGCATTCGCGTCGCTCGAGCTTGACGAGGACAGCTCGCAGCGCCGACCGGCGGTGCAGGTCGGCAACCCATTCCTCGAGAAGTGCCTGCTCGAAGCGTGCATGGACCTATCGCTGACCGACGCCGTGGTCGCGATCCAGGATCTGGGCGCCGCGGGGCTCACGTCATCGGTGGCGGAGTGCGCGGGCCGCGTGCCCGGTGCGGGGGCGAAGATCGACGTGTCGCGCGTGCCGCGCCGCGAGCGAGGCATGACTCCCTACGACGTGATGCTCTCGGAGTCGCAGGAGCGGATGCTGGTGGTCGTGAGGCGCGGCCGCGAAGCCGACATCGAACGCATCTTTGAGACCTGGGACCTCACGTCGGCGGTGATCGGCGAGGTCACCAACGACGGGCATCTGACTGTCGTGGATCACAAGGAGCAGGTCGCCCGCGTGCCGATTCAGCTGCTCACTGAAGGCGCGCCTCTGCGGCGGCTCGTCGGACTTCCGCCCGAGCCCGCGCCGGCGCTCGATATCGACGCGCTGCCCCCGCCCGCTGACATCGGCGCCGCGCTTCTGCGGATGCTTGCGAGCCCGAACCTCTGCAGCCGCGGGCCGATCATCCGCCGCTACGACCACATGGTGGGCGACGCGACGGTCATTCCTCCGGGCGGCGACGCGGCGATGCTGCGCGTGAAGGGCACGAAGATCGGCATCGCGATGACCACTTCGTGCAACGCGCGCTACTGCCATCTCGACGCGAACCTCGGCGCGCAGCTCGCGGTCGCCGAGGCGGCGCGCAACATCATCGCCACCGGCGCTCAGCCGCTCGCCATAACCGACTGCCTGAACATGGCTAACCCGGACCGGCCCGAGGTCTACTGGCAGCTGGAAGAGACGGTCAGCGGGATGGCGCAGGCGTGCAGGTCGCTGGACCTCCCGATCGTCAGCGGCAACGTCAGCCTGTACAACGAGTCCGCGGGCGGGGCCGCCATCTACCCGACCCCGGTGATCGGTATGGTGGGCCAGATCGACGACTACGACCGCCGCCTGCAGGCTGGCTTCAAGCACGAGGGTGACTTCGTGCTGCTCATCGGCTCGAGCCACAACGACCTGGGTGGAAGCGAGTACCTGAAGGTCGAGCACGACATGGTCGCCGGCAGGCCGCCTGAGCTGGACCTCGCGCGCGAGCGCGCGGTCGGCAAGCTCATCCTCACGGCCGCACGCGCCGGCCTCATCAAGACCGCGCATGACTGCTCGGACGGCGGAATGCTCGTGGCGCTCGCCGAGTGCTGCCTGCTTGGCGGCATCGGCATGCGAGGCCCCGCGCTGAATCCGGAGCCGCCGCTCCGCATCGACGCAGCGTTCTTCGGCGAGTCGCCGAGCCGGTTCATCGTCAGCGCTCCTTCCCGCGCGACGCCCGAGCTTCAGTCGCTTGCACGCCGGCATCACGTCGAGATCGCGCTGCTCGGGCTGACCGGCGGCGACGCGCTCGAGCTCGAAGGCCAGCTGAAGCTGACGGTGCAGGAGATGCGAGAGGCGTGGGAAGGTGGACTAGGAGGGCCGGCCTGAGGAATGTGCGGGGTTTTTGGAATCTGCGCCTCTGGCAAGGTTGACGTCGCCAACCTGACGTACTTCGGGCTCTTCGCGCTGCAGCACCGCGGCCAGGAGTCGGCGGGCATCGCCGTTTCGGACGGCAAGTCGGTGCGCGTGCATCGCGGCATGGGCCTGGTCGCGCAGGTGTTCAACCCGGCGAAGGTGAAGGAGATGGGCGAAGGCTCGGTGCTCGCCCTCGGCCACACTCGGTACTCGACCACCGGCTCGTCGCGCGCTGAGAACGCGCACCCGCTGCCGTTCCATCACCCGCAGCTGGGCTCTGGCGCCATCGCCCACAACGGCAACCTCCTGAACGCTCAAGCCCTGCGCACGCAGCTCGAGGAGGAGGGCGCGACCTTCGAGTCCGGTCTCGACACCGAGGTGATGGCGCGGCTCATCGAGCACACGCACGGCCGGACGTGGGAGGACGTCGTGCGGCGCGCGTTCGCCCGCGTGGTCGGCGCTTACTCGTGCGGCATCATCACGCCGAATCAGCTCATCGCGCTCCGCGACCCTTTCGGGTTTCGGCCGCTGTGCATCGGTTTCATACCGCTCGCCGGCCAGCCCGCGCATGTGATGGCGTCGGAGACGTGCGCGCTCGACACCGTGCACGCAACCTTTGTGCGCGAGGTCCAGCCGGGCGAGATGGTCGTGATGGACGAGCACGGCGTGCACAGCGCGACGTTCCAGACCTCGAACAAGCACGCGATGTGCGTGTTCGAGTTCATCTACTTTGCGCGTCCCGACTCCATCCTCAAGAACTGCGAGCTCGAGGAGGCACGCATGCGAATGGGCCACGAGCTCGCCAAGGAAGCGCCGGTCGAGGCGGACATGGTGATCGCGTTCCCCGACAGCGGCACCCCCGCCGCGATCGGGTACGCCGAGGCCTCTGGCATCCCATACCGCGAGGCGCTGATGAAGAGCCGCTACATCAATCGCACGTTCATCCAGCCCGACCAGTCGCTGCGCGAGGCGGGCGTGATGCTGAAGCTCAACCCGCTGCCGCGCTCCATCAGGGGCAAGCGTCTCATCGCAGTCGACGACTCCATCGTCCGCGGCACCACGTCCCATCGCATCATCGACCGCCTGCGGGCGGCGGGTGCGAAGGAGATCCACATG
Organism: Chloroflexota bacterium; assembly: GCA_005879985.1. Classification (GTDB taxonomy): domain Bacteria; phylum Chloroflexota; class Dormibacteria; order Dormibacterales; family Dormibacteraceae; genus CF-118. The sequence goes on from VBIA01000166.1 coordinate 5,681, forward strand.
CGCATATCGAGCCCACCCATGCGCTACCCGTGCTTCATGGGTGTCGACATCGGCTCCACCAAGGAGCTCATCGCGGCGGGGCGAACCGTCGAGGAGGTCCGCAAGCACATCGGCGCCGACAGCCTGTCGTACCTGTCCATCCCGGGCCTGATGCGGGCCATCGGGCGCGGCACCTCGCAGGAGTTCTGCCGCGCGTGCTTCGATGGCTCGTACCCTGTGGCCGTGCCGCAGCAGCTCGAGATGGATAAGTTCGCCTTCGAATCGAATCAACAAGCTCCTCTGAAGAATTGAGTCGTCTTCCGCTGGGGTCCCCACGCAAAGCGTGGGAGGCAGCGGAAGGGCTGTCGTACGCCGAGGCCGGCGTCGACATCGAGGCGTACGAGCGCGTGCTGGAGCGGGTCAAGCCGCTGATCGCGGCGACCCAGGGCGCGCAGGTCGCCGCGGGCGTCGGCCCGTTCGCCGGCCTGTATCAGCTGCCGGACGGCAGCCGGCTGGCGGCAAGCGCCGACGGCGTCGGCACCAAGATCAAGGTCGCCATCGCTGCCGGGCGCCATCGCGGCATCGGCGTAGACATCGTCAACCACTGCGTCAACGACATCGCGTGCGCAGGCGCTCGGCCCCTGTTCTTCCTCGACTACTTCGCGACCGGCAAGCTGGATCCAAAGGTCTTCGAGCAGGTGGTCGAAGGAATGACCGAGGCGTGCAGCGCAGCCGGATGCGCGCTGCTCGGCGGCGAGACTGCGGAGATGCCGGGTGTCTACGCGTTGGGTGACTACGACCTGGCGGGGTTCATCGTTGGCGTTGTGGATGGCGGCGCCGATCGAGGCGCGGTCAACGAGGGGGACCTGCTGGTCGGCCTTCCATCGAACGGCCTACACACCAACGGCTACTCGCTCGCGCGCAAGGTGTTCGAGGGCACGCCGCTGACCAGGAAGCTCGCCGACCAGCTGCTTGCACCGCACCCCTCGTATCTCGACGCCATGCGCTCGCTGCGCTGGAAGGCGGCGGCGCACATCACCGGAGGGGGCATCCTCGGCAACCTGCCCCGCTGCCTGCCCGACGGACTCGGCGCGGTGCTTCACAGAGAGAGGTGGAAGGTGCCGCCGATCTTCGGCGAGATCCAGGCTCGCGGCCGCGTCTCCGCCGACGAGATGTACGGCACGTTCAACATGGGACTCGGGATGATCCTGGTCGTCGATGCCAAGAACGTGGACGCAGGCTCCCTCGTGGTGGGCGAGGTTATCGAACAGAAAGGGCCCGAGCGGGTGCTGCTTCGCTGAAGTTAGGTGTCTGCGTCTCCGGTCAGGGCACCAACCTCCGCAACCTGGTCGAGCGTGGGTTCGATGTGGTCGCGGTTGCCACCAACCGGCCGTCGTGCGCAGGTGCTGCATTCGCGCGCGAGCGGCGCATCCCGCTGGCGGAGCTGTCGCAAAAACGGTTCGAATCGATCGAGCACCGAGACGGGGCGATGCGCGACTTCTTTCTCGAGCACGGCGTGCAGCTCGTCGTCGACGCCGGCTATGACCGCGTGCACTCGGCGCCGTTCCTCGAGGCATTTCGCGACCGGATAATCAACGTGCATCCGTCGCTGCTGCCAGCGTTCGGCGGCGGCATGGACGCGGTGGAGAAGGCGCTGGCAGCGGGCGTGACCACGACAGGGGCAACAGTGCACGTCGTCACGGATGCGCTTGACGCCGGGCCGATCCTCACGCAGGAATCGATTGAGATCCTGCCCGGCGACACGGTCGAAACTCTCAGTCAGCGAGTGCACGAGGTCGAGTACCGTTTGCTCCCAGAAGCGATCCGGTTGATGGAGGCGAGGATTGCCAAGGGCTCTGCTGTCGGTTAGCGACAAGACAGGACTCGCAGGGTTCGCGCGCGGCCTCCGCCGGCTCGGCTTCGAGGTCTTCGCGACTGGCAGCACGCTGCAGACGCTTTCCGACGCGGCGATCGACGCGCGGCCGGTGTCGGACCTGACCGGATTCCCTGAGATCCTGGACGGCCGCGTCAAAACGCTTCACCCAGGCGTGCACGCCGGCCTGCTCGCACGCCGCGACCGCCCCGAGCACCTGGAGACCCTTCGCAGCCACGGCCTGCAGGAGATCGATCTTCTGTGCTGCAACCTGTACCCGTTCGTCGAGACGGTGACGCGCCCTGATGTGACCTTCGAGGAGGCGATCGAGCAGATCGACGTCGGCGGACCGGCGATGATCCGAGCGGCGGCCAAGAACCACGAGGCGGTGGTGGTTGTCGTCCGGCCCGAGCGCTACTCCGAAATCCTCGACGAGCTGCACTCGGGCGGTCCCGACCAGCCGACGCGGCGCCGTCTGGCGGCGGAGGCTTACGCGCACACGGCGGCACTCGCGCAGCCCCTGAAATACGGTGAGAACGAGCACCAGCCCGCGGCGTTCTACGGGTACGGTCCGGATTCCGGCGGCATGGGCGGGGCGCGCCAGCTCCAGGGCAAGGAGCTCGGCTACAACAACATCCAGGACGCTGCGGCTGGGATCCAGCTGGTGAGTGATTACACCTCACCGGCCACGGCGATCATCAAGCACACCAACCCGTGCGGGCTCGCGGTCGCGGACAGCATCAGCCTCGCGTACCGCATGGCCTACGAATGCGACAAGATCAGCGCGTTCGGCGGCATCGTCGCCGTGAACCGGCCGCTCGACCGCGACACAGCAGAGCAGATCGTGCAGATCGTCACGCACGTCGTCATCGCGCCCGAGGTTATGGACGAAGCGCTCGAGGTTCTCGCCCGCCGCAGGGCGATGATCGTGCTCGTCGCCGAGCCCACCAAGCACGTGCTGCTCGATTACGACCTGCGCTCGGTGTCGGGTGGCTTCCTGGTGCAGGCCTGGGACCGCGGCGGCTTCGACCGCGGCTCGTGCACCGTGCCCACCAAGCGAGTGCCGACCGAGGCGGAGTGGGAGCAGCTGGGCCATGCCTGGGTCGCGGTCAAGCACGTGAAGTCGAACGCGATCGTGATGTTCAAGGATGGCTCGGCCGTGGGCGTCGGGGCGGGCCAGATGTCGCGTGTGGAGGCGGTGCAGATCGCCGCGCATCGAGCCGGTGATCGCGGGCGGGGCTCGGTGATGGCCTCGGATGCTTTCTTCCCGTTCCCCGACGGGCTGGAGGAAGGCATCCGGGCAGGTGTGACCGCGGTCATCCAACCGGGCGGCTCGATGAAGGATCCCGAGGTGACGGCCGCCGCTGACGCCGCCGGCATCGCCATGGTCATGACCGGACGACGCCATTTCAAACACTAAACAGAGCTGAGTGGAGCCTTAGGCCGGATTCATTCCGGCCGTAGCCTCGCGTGCACTTCGTACCCACTCCAGACATCGCGCCTGGCAGGTAGGGGTCCCGCGGGGGAGGACAGCGTCCTCACCCGCGCCTTTAACTAAGCTCGAGGTATGGCACAGGAAAAACCCCAGGTTCCCTCGGATATGAGGGCATTGAACCGGCAGATCATCCAGGAGTTTCGCGCGACCAAGGGTCAGCTCAGCGGGCGCATGGCCGGCCGCCAGCTGCTGCTGCTGACCACGACCGGCGCACGCTCAGGCGAGCCGCGCACCGCGGTCGTCGGATACCGAAAGTCGGGGGACATCTTTGTCGTGATCGCGTCCGACAACGGCGCGGCCGCGGATCCCGCCTGGTACGTCAACCTGCTCGCGAATCCGAATGCGACCGTCGAGGTCGGTCCCGAGAAGCTGAACGTGCGCGCACGCACGGTCAAAGGCAAAGAGCGGGACAAGCTGGCAAAGCTGGTCGAGTACCTCGAGCCGCAGCAGAAGCTGACGGCCCGCAAGATTCCCGTGGTCGCGCTGGAGCGCGCGAAATCGTAAAACCGTCTTCCTTCGCCGGTGAGCGCCCCGAGCACCATATGAAGAAGACGCGCGTGGAGAATCCGCGCGTCACGTGCGGCTCGTGCCGCATGTTCGACGGCACCACGTGGTGCCGTCACTGGAACTTCCACACGACCGCCGAGTCGCCGCCGTGCCGTTTCTATAAACCCCACGAACTCAGAGCCAAGGCGTGAGTTCGTGGGGGCCCCTGGACCGGCAGGCGGCGAGCAGCAGGTCGACCTAGGCGGCCTCGGCGACCGACTCCCGTGCGGGCTCTGGCACTTCGCGTGGACGCGTTGCGGTTCGCAGCGCAATCAGCGCCACGAGCAGGCCGCCCGCCACCAGCGCGGCGGCGATCGAAAACCCGAGCTGATAGCCGCCGGTCAGCGCCGCGGCGACGCTGTTGCCGCCGCGCACCAGGTCTCTCGCGCGATCCGCGGAGACGGTGCCGAGGGCTGCGAGTCCAAGCGCCGCGCCGACCTGCATGGTCACGTTGGCCACGCCCGACGCCACCCTGCCCGGCGGTCGCTTCGAGGGCTAGCGCGACGGTGATCGTGATCAGGCCGGGGATCAGCAACGCTCGAGGACCAAAGGTGCGCATCAGCCGCGCGGTGACACCGAGTGACAGCGCCGCCAACGCGAGCGTTGCCGGAAGAAACGCGAGTCCGGTGTCGAAAGCGCTGAAGCCGCGCACGTGCTGCAGGTAAAGCGCGCCGAGGAAGAAGTTCGAGAACATGCCGGTGGCCAGCAGCGCTCGCGCTACGCTCGCGCCGGTGAGGCTGCGGATGCGCAAGATGCGTAGGGGCAGGATCGGGTTGCGCACGCTTGCCTCGACCACGAAGAAGATGACGAGAAGCGAGATCGCTGCGCCGCCGAACCCCTCGGTTTGAGCCGACGTCCAGCCCTCGCTCGAGGCTGTGACGATGGCGTAGACGGCGGCCATCATCGCAACGGTGACGAGCACCGAGCCGAGCACATCGACGCCCTGACGCAAGCCGAGGCCGTCGTTGTCCTCGATGAGCCGCCAGCCGAACACAAACGTCGCCACGCCGATGGGCAGGTTGATGAAGAAGATCCAGTGCCAGTTGATGGCCTCGGTCAGCGCCCCGCCGGCGAGCAGGCCCAGCGATCCGCCGCCCGCGAGCACGAAGGTGAAGACGCTCATGGCCTGGGCGCGCTCCTGCGGTCGCGGAAAAGCTGTGACCAGGATGGCGATGATGACGCCGGCCGACATCGCCCCGCCGATGCCCTGCAGCGCCCGTGCCGCAATCAGTGTGATCGCGTCTGGAGCGAGCCCATCCAGTCCGGAGGCCAAGGTGAAGACGATCACCCCGGCGAGGAAGACCTTCTTGCGGCCGACCAGGTCGCCCGCGCGCCCGGCCAGCAGCAGCAGGCTGCCGTAGGTGACCAGGTAGGAGTTCACCACCCACGTGAGGTCGGCCTGACTGAAGTGCAGGTCGCGCTGGATCGAGGGCAGGGCGACGTTCACGATCGTCGAGTCGAGGACGATCATGAGCTGGCCCACGCACACCACGAGCAGGGCAAGCCACCTCCTGACCTGGTTTTGAGCTCCGCTATCCATGACGCCTCCTAGATGAACCCGTTGACTTGACGATCATTATAACGGGATCATTAGGGTCCTTATTGCATGATTTTCGCTAGGCTGGGAATAATCAGGTTGGTGGTACGATCAAAATGCATGGTGAGATGACAGCCAACCCCCGAGCCGGCCTGATGACGCTGGTAACCCAGGTCAACAAGGCCATGAACAAGCGGGCGTCCGAGGAGCTCCTGGGGATGCGCCTTAAGCAGTTCCTCACCCTTTCCTACATCCAGGACCACGAGAACGTTACCCAGCAGGAGCTGGAGACGGCCCTCCTGGTCGACGCGAACGCGGTGGTGCTGCTCCTCAACGACCTGGAGACGGCCGGCTACGTCATGCGGCGCCGCGACCCGGCTGACCGCCGGCGTCACCTTGTAGAGGTGACCCGCGCGGGAAAGGCCGCGCTGGAGCGCGCGGACAAGGCGCGAACCGCCCTGGCCGAAGAGATGCTGGCCGGCTTCACCCAGGAGGAGCGCGAGACGTTGCGAAGCCTGCTGCAGCGGGTGCTTGACAGCCTGCTCAGCGCCGCCCCGGAACAGGTCCGAAGCTGAGGACCCGCACCGATCAACCCCGCTGAGGCGCGATCGCAGTTTCCCGTCTTTGAGCGCTTCGCGTACCTGAACGCGGGCTCGGTCGGACCGTTGTCGCGCCGAACAGCCGACGCCATGCACGGTGCCGAGTCCCGGGGACTCGCGCAGGGGCGCGGCTCGATGGCGGCGTTCGAAGAAGGCACCGCGCTCGAGACCGCGCTGCGCGAAAGCCTCGCCGCGCTCATCAACGTTGCGGCCGAGAAGGTCCTCCTCACCACCTCGACCACCGAAGGCTGCAACATCGTCATCAACGGGCTCGAGCTGGGCCCTGACGACGAGGTCGTCACGACCGACGGCGAGCACCCGGGCCTGCTGCTGCCGCTCGTAGCGTCGGGCGCCAAGATCAAAAACGCGCGCGTGACCGGCATGCCGGCGAGCGAGGCGCTCGAGGCGATCACTGCCGAGGTCACCCCGGCGACGCGGCTGATCGCCCTGTCCCACGTGCTGTGGCTGAACGGCCACGTCCTGCCGCTGGCCGACATCAAGCGCGTGACGAACCTGCCTCTTCTCGTTGACGGCGCGCAGTCGGTGGGAGCGATCCCGGTCGATGCGTCGGTGGCCGACTGGTACACGGTGTCCGGGCAGAAGTGGCTGTGCGGCCCCGAGACTACGGGCGCGCTTTATGTCGCGGATCACGAGAGCCTGAAGCCGCGGATGAGGAGCTACTTCGCATTGGCGCGAACGGACGCGACCCGGCTGGCGGTGGTGCACCTCGGCCACCCGCTGGTGGCCGGCCTTCGAGCGGCGGTCGCGGATCTGCCCGAGTGGGGCTTCCGGCGCGCGGCGGAGCTGGTCGCGCGCTGCCGCGAGGCTCTCCTCAGTGCGGGCTTCGAGGTGCGCACCGAGGCCGGACACGGCACGCTCGTCTCGTTCCGGGCGCCCGGGGAGCCGGTCGAGGTCATGAAGGCGGCGTATGAGCGCGGCGTTGTGATCCGGTACCTGCCTGACGGCTGGCTGCGCGCGTCGGTCGGATGGTGGAACGATGAAAGCGATATCGAGAGGTTGGTCGAAGCGCTGGCTAGTTGAGCCGCTCCACGATCATGGCCATCCCCTGGCCGCCTCCGACGCACATCGTTTCCAGCCCGAACGTCTTGTCCTTCTCGCGCAGACCGTTGAGCAGCGTGCAAAGGATGCGCGCGCCGGTCATGCCGAAGGGATGGCCGAGCGCGATCGCGCCGCCGTGCGGGTTCAGCTTCTCGCTGTAAGGGTCGACACCCAGGCCTCGCGCGGACGGGATCACCTGCGCGGCAAAAGCCTCGTTGATCTCGACGATGTCGATGTCGTCGATGGTCATCTTGGCGCGCTTGAGCGCCTGCTTCGACGCGTCGATCGGGCCCAGGCCCATGAACTCGGGCTCGAGCGCCGACAGGCCGGTGGAGACCACGCGCGCCAGCGGCTTGATGCCGAGCTCCTTGGCTTTGCGCTGTGACATCACGACCACGGCGGCCGCGCCGTCGTTGAGCGGGCACGCGTTCCCGGCGGTCACCGTGCCGTCCTCGCGAAACACAGGCTTCAGCGCCGCGAGCCCCTCCATCGTCGTGCCCGGCCGCGGGCCGTCGTCCTTGGTGAACATCTCGCCGTTAGGCAGAGGCACAGTGATGATCTCGCGGTCGAAGAATCCGTTGTCGCGCGCAGCAACCGCTGCGCCCTGGCTCTTCACCGCGAAACGATCCTGGTCCTCGCGGCTGATCTTCTCCCGCCGAGCCACGTTCTCAGCGGTCTGGCCCATCGCTATGTAGATGTCGGGGTACTCCTCGGTGTTGCCAGGGACGAGCTTCTGGTTGTACGTGTCGGGCGCGTCGGGGTATCCGCTTCCATATCGCGACACGCACTCGACGCCAACCGAAAGGAACACGTCGCCCTCGCCGGCTTCGATGGAATGCGCTGCCATGCGCGTGGTCATCAAGGACGATGAGCAGTAGCGGTTCACCGTCACGCCAGGCACGTCGAGGCGAGACAGGATGGACACTACGCGGCCGATGTTGTGGCCCTGCTCGCCACCGGGCAGGCCGCAGCCGCAGATGAGGTCTTCGATCTGGCTGTGGTCCAACTCGGGCACCTTCTCGAGCACCTTGTTGACGACGTACGCGGCCAGGTCGTCCGGGCGCACGTCAACGAGCGATCCCTTGCGAGCCCGACCGATCGGGGAGCGGCCCAAAGCGACGATGACGGCTTCAGTCATGACTGGAATTATTACGCCCGCGGCGACCGCGCTATTTCAGGCGCAGGCGGCGATCGCCAAGCAGCGCGAACGCCAGCAGGGCGAGGAAGGCCAGTGCCACCGCGGCGAGCGCCATCGGCGCAGGCGCGTTGGCCCACTCGCCGAGGACCATGATCGCGACCAGCGAGGGCAGCCAGACGGCGCCCGCCAGCTCCCACCGGCCGACGCTGCGGAACCGCTTCGCGGCCATAACCTGCTCGCGCGTCAGCCGCTCGTCCGCATCGAGTGGCTTGAAGATCGTGTACATGCGCGCACGATCCAGGCTGCGCAGGTCGGATTCGCTGCGAACTGTTGCCATCCTCTGAGCTGATGCTACGACCGGGTTTTCTTGGCGGCTGCGGTTTTGCGCGGTGCGGCCTTCCTGGCGGCCGCTCTGGCTGCCGGCTTCGGCTTGGGGGCCCGTTTCGGCGCTTGTTTCGGCACCTCTGGCTCCGCAGGCGCGGCCGGCGCCGCAGCCTCTTCCGGCACGGCTTCCTCGGCCTTCGGCTGGGGCACGCCCATCGTGCTCGACAGCGTGCGGTGGCAGCTCTCGCAATCGATGTTCGTGCGCACGAGTCCGCCAAGGTGCCGCTCTTCGCGGCGCAACGTCCGACTGCGCCGGCAGAACGGGCAGTAGCCCACCTCCGTGGTGACCGTGACCTGCGCCCCTGGCTTCGTCATCGCGGTCTACGGTAGCTGATAAACTTCCGCGACTAGAGGGGTCCCCGCGAACTCGAAGAGTTCGTGGGGTAAAAAGCCCCGCCCACCTTTAAGTCCGGCACGGTGATGCCGGGAAGGAGGCAACCGATGGCGATCGGTTCGCGACTGCGTCACATCGTCGAGAGCCAGCAGTTCTCGCGCGCGCTGCTCGAGGACCTCTTCGTGCTCGCGGACGACATGAAGAGCCAGCCCCACCGCTACGCCGGGCGGCTGAAGGGTCAGCTGATGGCCGCGCTGTTCTACGAGCCGTCGACGCGAACCCGACTATCGTTCGAAGCCGCGATGCTGCGGCTCGGCGGCCGCACGATGGGCACTGACAACGCGCGCGAGTTCTCGTCGGCGGCCAAGGGCGAGACCATCGAGGACACGATCCGCATCGTCAGCGGCTACTCGGACGTCATCGTCCTACGTCACTACGAGGAGGGCGCCGCCAGGCGCGCGGCCGCGGTGAGCAGCGTGCCCGTGATCAACGCGGGGGACGGACCGGGCCAGCACCCGACGCAGGCGCTGCTCGACCTGTACACGATCCGCGATGAGATCGGCCACATCGACGGCCTTCGGATCGCCATGGTCGGCGACCTCGCCAACGGACGCACCGTTCGGTCGCTCACGTACCTCCTCAGCAAGTTCCGCGACATCCGCGTCTCCTTCGTCGCGCCGCCGCAGGTCGCGATGCGTCAGGACATCAAGGAGCACCTCGACGAGCACCGCGTGACATGGGCCGAGACGCAGGACCTGGATTCGGTGCTGCCGCAGGTCGACGTGATCTATCAGACGCGCATCCAGAAGGAGCGCTTCCCCGACGAGGCCGCTTACCTCGCCGTGAAGGGCATCTACCGGATCGACGCGCGCGCGATGGCGCTCCTGCGGGATTCGGCGATCGTCATGCACCCGCTGCCGCGCGTCGACGAGATCTCGCCGGAGATCGACTCCGACCCGCGCGCCGCCTACTTCCGGCAGGCGCGCAACGGCATGTACATCCGCATGGCGCTGCTCGACAGGGTGCTGTCATGAGCGCCCCAAATGATTTGTATACAAAAGCGCGAAATCCCCGCGAAATGACGTGCGTTTGTATACAAACGCGCGGTTGGGACTCGCGCGCATGAGCGTCACCGAACGACGGCTGAAGGCGACCGTGATGGACGCAGAGCAGATCCGCCGCTCGCTGTCGCGCATCGCGCACGAGATCGTGGAGCGCAACCACGGCGCGGGCGAGGTGGTGCTGGTGGGTGTGTACTCGCGAGGCGATCACCTGGCGCGGCGGCTGGCCGGCCAGCTGGAGGAGCTCGAAGGGCATCCGATCGCGGTTGGCGCGATCGACACCAGCGAGCACCGCGACGACCGCCATCTGCGCGAGCCCGCGCACCGATTCAAGTCGGACGTGCCCGACGTCGACGGCAAGGTGGTCGTGCTCGTCGACGATGTGATCCACCGCGGACGCACCGCGCGAGCGGCGATGGACGCGCTGCTCGACTTCGGGCGGCCGCGTGCGATCCAGCTGGCGGTGCTCGTCGACCGCGGCCATCGCGAGCTGCCGATCCGCCCCGACTACGTGGGCAAGAACGTGCCCACCTCGGACTCCGAGCGCATCGAGGTGCTCGTGGCCGAGGAGGACGGTCTCGACCAGGCGGTGATCGTTGCCGGCTAAAAAGTACGCGGCCCTGGTTCTGGAGGACGGGCGATCGTTCGTCGGTCTCGCGCTGGGCGCCGATGCGCTCGGCCAGGGCGAGGTCGTGTTCAACACGGCCATGACCGGCTACCAGGAGGTCCTCACCGACCCGTCCTACGCCGGCCAGATGATCTGCATGACCTATCCCCTGCAGGGCAACTACGGCGTGCGCGACGCGGACGCCGAGTCGTCGAGGCCCTGGGCGCGCGCGCTCATCACGCGCTGGGCCTGTCCAGAGCCGAGCCATCACTCGAGCGAGGCGTCGCTCGACGAGTACCTGAAGCGATGGGGCGTGCCGGGCATCACCGACATCGACACGCGTGCGCTCACGCGCCACCTCCGCACGCATGGCGCGCTGCGCGCGGTGCTGTCGCACGAGTCGCGCCGGCCTGGCGCGGCGCGGCTGGAGGAGCTGGCGAAAGCAGCGCGCAAGGTGACACCGCTTTCCGAGCAGGACCTGGTGGCGGAGACGTCGAGGACCAAATCCGAGGAATGGCTCGAGCCGCTGCCGCCGGAGCTTCGGCCACCCTCGCGCGAGGAAGGCGGTGGGCTGTCGATTGGGGTCGTCGACTACGGCGTCAAGACCAACATCCTTCGGTCGCTGCGCGAGCGCGGCTGCCGCGTGGTGGTGCTGCCGCACACGGCAACATGGACCGAGGTCGAGGCGGCGAAGGTTGACGGGCTGGTGCTGTCGAACGGCCCGGGCGACCCGGCGGTACTCGACGGTCCCGTCCAGCTCGCCAGGGACGCGCTGGGGAGCATCCCGCTGCTGGGCATCTGCCTCGGCCACCAGATCCTCGGCCGAGCGGCCGGCGGGACCACATCACGCCTCAGGTTCGGCCACCACGGCGCCAACCACCCGGTCAAGGACCTCGAGTCGGGCCGCGTGCACATCACCAGCCAGAACCACGAGTTCCAGGTCGACGCAGACTCGCTGCCCGACGGCGACTTCTTCGTCTCGCAGCGCAACCTCAACGACGGATCGGTGGAAGGACTCGGCCACCGCACGCTTCCCGTATTCAGCGTGCAGTACCACCCCGAGGGATGCCCGGGCCCGCAAGACAACCAGTACCTGTATGACCGCTTCATCAAGATGACGCGCGAGCGCAAACCGGCCACGGTGCAGCCCGCGAAAAGCTCAGAGGCCGAGCGGCCGCGCAAGGTCCTGATCCTCGGCTCCGGCCCGATCGTCATCGGGCAGGCCGCGGAGTTCGACTACGCGGGCACGCAGGCATGCAAGGCGCTGCGCGAGGAAGGCATCGAGACCGTCCTCGTCAACTCCAACCCCGCCACGATCATGACCGACGAGGGCGTTGCCGACCGCGTGTACCTCGAGCCGCTCACCGTCGACGCCGTGGAGCGCGTGATCGCGCGCGAGCGGCCGGACGCGCTGCTGCCGACGCTGGGCGGGCAGACTGGGCTCAACCTCGCAACGGAGCTCGCTGCGGCGGGCGTGCTCGACAGGTATCACGTGCGCATGCTCGGCGCCCGCATCGACACGATCCGCAAGGCGGAGGACCGCGAGGCCTTCAAGCAGATGCTCATCGACATCGGCGAGCCGGTTCCGATCTCACGCGTGTGCGAGTCAGTCGAGGAGGCCGAGCAGTTCGCCTCTGAAGTCGGGCTGCCGCTCGTGATCCGACCGGCATACACGCTTGGCGGCACGGGCGGCGGATTCGTGACGACGCGCTCGGAGCTGCACGCCATCGCCGAGCGCGGTCTCGCGGCTTCGCCCATCCGGCAGGTGCTCATCGAGCGGTCGCTATGGGGCTGGAAGGAAATCGAGTACGAGGTGATGCGCGACGCGGCCGACACGTGCATCACGGTCTGCAACATGGAGAACCTCGACCCCATGGGCGTGCACACGGGCGACTCGATTGTGGTCGCGCCGGCGCAGACGCTTTCGGACCGTGACCACCAGATGCTGCGGTCGGCTGCGATCCGCATCATCCGCGCGCTCGAGCTCGAGGGCGGATGCAACGTGCAGTTCGCTCTAGACCCCAACAGCTCGACCTATTACGTGATCGAGGTCAACCCGCGCGTCAGCAGGTCGTCGGCCCTGGCGTCGAAAGCGACCGGCTACCCGATCGCACGCGTCGCCGCCAAGGTCGCGGTGGGGCGCCGGCTCGACGAGATACCCAACGAGATCACCGGCCGCACGCTCGCGGCCTTCGAGCCTGCGCTCGACTACTGCGTGGTCAAGATCCCGCGCTGGCCGTTCGACAAGTTCCCTGCCGGCGACCGCCGGCTCGGCACGCAGATGGCCTCCACGGGCGAGGTGATGGCGATCGAGCGCACCTTCGAGGCCGCGGTGGTGAAGGCGATGCGCTCGCTCGAGCAGAAGCCGCCCGCCGGCGACGAGCTCCGGAGGCGCGACCTCATCGACCAGCCGAATGACCGGCGCCTGTTCGCGCTCCTGGCCGCGCTGCGCGGCGGTGCCAGGCCCGAGACGCTGGCCGATCGCAGCGGGGTAGACAGGTGGTTCATCGACCGGCTAGCTCACATCGTGCATCTCGAAGAAGAGGGCGATGTGCGGTCGCTGCGCCGCGCGGGCTTCGCCGACGCACAGATCGCGGCCCTGCGCGGCGAGACGGTGCCGGCGGGCCATCCGACATACAAGCTGGTCGACACATGCGCGGCCGAGTTCGAGGCCGCGACGCCTTACTACTACTCCTGCTGGGAGGAGGAGAGCGAGGCCGAGCCCGTGACGGGGCGCACCGCGCTGGTCGTCGGCTCGGGCCCGATCCGCATCGGCCAGGGCATCGAGTTCGACTACTGCTCGGTGCACGCGGCCTGGTCGCTGCGCGAGGCGGGCGTGCGCGCCGTGCTGATCAACTCCAATCCCGAAACGGTGTCGACCGACTTCGACACGTCCGACCGCCTGTACTTCGACCCACTCGACCTGGACGCGACATTTCATGTCGCGGCCGCCGAGCGCGTCACCGGGGCGCTGGTGCAGTTCGGTGGCCAGACCGCCATCAACCTGGCGCAGCCGCTGTCCGAGAAAGGCATCGACATCCTCGGCTCGAGCGTCGAGGCGATCGACCTCGCGGAAGACCGGCGGGCGTTCGCCGAGGCGCTGAAGGACATCGGCATCCCGCAGCCCATCGGCGGCACTACCACCACCATCGACGGCGCCGTCGCAATCGCCGATCGCATCGGCTATCCCGTTCTCGTGCGTCCTTCCTATGTGCTCGGCGGGCGAGCGATGGAGATCGTGCGCAACCGGCGCGAGCTGCAGCGCTACATGACATGGGCAATCGGCGCGATGCCGCGCGGCACCGTGCTGGTGGACAAGTACCTGCTCGGGGTCGAAGTCGAGGTCGACGCGATCAGCGACGGCGACAGTGTCGTCATCCCCGGCGTGATGCAGCACGTCGAGCGCGCCGGAGTGCACTCGGGCGATTCGTACGCCGTGTATCCGGCGCCAGGCCTGGAGCCGCGCGAGCTGGAGCACGTCGTGAGCTACACCGTGAAGATCGCGCGGCACCTCCGCCTGCGAGGCCTGGTCAACGTGCAGTACGTCGTGCATCGCGGCAAGGTCTACGTGCTCGAGGTCAACCCGCGCTCGTCGCGCACGGTGCCTTTCCTGTCCAAGGTCACCGGCGTGCCGATGGTCAGGCTGGCGACGCGCGTGATGCTGGGCGAGACCCTGGCGAGCCTCGGTTACGAGACCGGACTGGTTCCGCCGCGCGACCTGGTGGCGGTTAAAGCACCCGTGTTCTCGATGAACAAGCTGGCGGCGGTCGACTCGTACCTCGGCCCTGAGATGAAGTCGACGGGCGAGGCGATCGGCATCGACCGGACCCTGGTGGGCGCTCTGCGCAAGGCCTTCGCTGCTTCGGGCGTCCACGTGCCGCGCGGCGGCGCGGTGCTGCTCACCATCGCCGACGCTGACAAGCCGGAGATGTTCCCGATCGTCTCGCGGCTGGTGCAGATGGGCTGCCGCCTCGTGGCCACCGAGGGCACCGCAAAGGCTCTCCAGCGCGCGGGCTTCTCGCCGCGCGTGGTGGCGAAGATCGGCGAGGAGGGCCCAACCGTGCTCGACGTCATCACCGGCGGCGAGGTCGACCTCGTGCTCAACACGATGTCGAACATCTATGAGGATCCGAGCGATGACGGCGGCCCGGTCATCAAGGACGGCTTCGAGATCCGGCGCGCGGCCGTCGAGCGCCGCATCCCCTGCCTGACATCGCTGGACACGGCCGCCGCGTTGCTGGAGTCGGCGGCGGAGGCGGCGCCGGATATGGACGTGCGGACGATCGAAGAGTGGCGGGGTGTGGCGGTTGTTTCTGACTGACGCGCCGCTGGTCGAGCGGCGCGGGGTGGCTCGGGACATGTGGGTGCTCGGCTTCGCGGCTCCTGAGATCGCAGCCTCGGTCAAAGCCGGGCAGTTCGTAAACATCGGGCTGCGGCTTGGATCGCTTCTCCGACGGCCGTTCTCCGTGTATCGCGCCGAGGGCGATCGCATCGAAGTGGTTCTCAAGGCGGTCGGGGTTGGGACGGCGCAGATGCTCGCGATGCGTGAGGGCGACGTCGCGAGCTGCCTTGGCCCGCTCGGATGCGGATTCGATCTGTCCCGTCCCGCGAAGTCGGTGACCCTCGTCAGCGGCGGGCTGGGCGTGGCGCCGATGCCGCTCGCGGTGCGCGACGCGCGAGCGGCGGGCCTGCATGTGACATGGGTGCACGGTGCGCGCACGGCGGATGAGCTCTGCTCCGAGACGGACGGCGATGACGTGATCCTCGCCACCGACGACGGCAGCGCCGGATTCGCGGGAACGGTCGTTGCCGCCGCGCCCGACGCCGATCTGGTGCTTGCATGCGGCCCGAACCGCATGCTTGCCGCTGTCTCGCAGCGATGGCCGCAAGCGCAGGTGGCCGTCGAGACGTACATGGGATGCGGTACCGGCGTATGCCTCGGGTGCGCCGTGCCGCTGACGGGCGGCGGATACGACCGCGCATGCACCGAAGGCCCGGTCTACCTAGCCGCGGACGTCGACTGGCAGGCGCTGCCATCCCACCTGTCCTATGCGGTGAGCGCGTGACGTCCGACCTGTCGGTGGAAGTCGGCGGCCTCGAGCTCCGCGGACCTGTGCTCGCCGCGTCGGGAACGTTTGGCTACGGCACCGAGGTTCCGCTGCTCGAGCGGCGCGCTCTTGGCGCGATGGTCTCCAAGGGCATCTTCCTCAAACCGCGCGCCGGCACTGCGCCACCCCGCATCGCCGAGACGCCCTCGGGGATGCTCAACGCGATTGGCCTGCAGGGCCCAGGCGTCGACGGGCTCATCCGCGACTACGCGCCCAAGTGGGCGGCCTGGGACTTCCCGGTGCTGGTCAACATCAACGGCGAGTCCGCCGCCGAGTACGGAGAGCTGTCCGCGCGGCTCGACGGAGTGCCCGGCGTCGCGGGATTCGAGATCAACATCTCGTGTCCCAACGTCGAGCAGGGCGGCATGTACTTCGGCAACGACCCGCGCGCGGCGGCGTCGGTGACCGAGGCGGTGCGTAGGCGTACGAAGCTGCCGGTATGGGTCAAGCTCACGCCGATGGTCTCCGACATCGGCATCATCGCTCGCGCCGTGGAGGCCGCGGGCGCAGACGCGCTGTCGGCGGTGAACACGTTCGTTGGCATGTCGATGGACCTGAACGCTTACCAGCCGCGCCTGAGCTTCCGCACCGGCGGCCTGTCAGGACCTGCGATCCGGCCGCTGGCAGTGCACCTCGCACATCAGGCTGCGCGCGCGGTCGACATCCCGGTGATCGGCGTCGGCGGCATCATGCGGGCTGAGGACGCGCTCGAGTTCCTGGTCGCCGGCTGCCGCGCGGTGCAGGTCGGCACCGCCACGTTCGTGAACCCCAACGCGATCGCCGAGGTGCACGACGGCATCGCCGCCTTCATGGCGGCAAAGGGCTTCGCGTCTCTCAGCGAGCTGCCAAGGTATCTGCCTCGTGACTGAGCTTCCGCCGCGCGACCCCGGCGTGTCGGAAAAGATCCAGATCCTCGCGACGGAGCACTGGAGCCTGATCGCCGCGCGGGCGCTCACCTACCAGGAGTCGCTCGGACGGGTGAGCATGTTCCTCGGGGTGCTGTCTGGCTCGGTGATCGCTCTTGCGCTCATCGCGCAGGTGGACCACTTCAGCACGACGTTCATAGCAGTCGCGATCTTCATGCTTGCGGTGGTGTTCTTCGTCGGTGTCGCCACCATCCGGCGACTCCAGATGCTTAACCTCGACGACTACAGGTGGGTCCTCGGCATGAACCGCCTGCGCCATGCGTACCTCGAGCTGCATCCGGAGCTGGAGCCGTACTTCATCACCAGCCAGTACGACGACGTCGGTGGCAACCTGAAGACGCTCGGGCTGGCCCCGGCGAGCGCCCCTCTGCTGGGCACCGTATTTCACGGCTTCATCACGCTGCCGGGAATGCTCGGCGTGATCGTGGCATCGGTGGGAGCCGCGATCGCCGGGCTGGCCGTCAGCGGCTTCGGGCAGTCGCCGAATGTGGTGCTGCTCGCCGGCGTCCTCGGATTTGCCGCGGTCCTCGCCATGGTCTTCTACACCAGCCGGCGTTCGTACCGCAGCTATGGCCCCAGCATCGAGCCCCGTTTTCCGACTCCCAAGGGATAGCCGGGCCTCACACTGGTAGGCCCCATGCTGGAAGTCCGCTCGCTCGCCAAGCGATATGGCGACGTGCTCGCTCTGACCGACCTGACCGTGAACGTGGGCGAGCGCTCGTGCCTCGTTCTTCTAGGTCGCAACGGCGCCGGCAAGACCACCGCCCTGCGCTGCATGGCCGGCGTGCTCGCGCCGAGCGCCGGCACGGTGCGGGTGGATGGCATCGACGCAGCATCTGATCCCGCGGCCGTGCGCGCGCGTGTGGGCCTCATGCCGGAGCTGCCCGGCCTATACGAGCGGATGTCGGCGCGCGCGTACCTCGACTACTTCGGCGCCATCTACGGGATGGACCAGGACGTGCGAAAGCGCCGTATCGACGAGCTGCTGGACCTGTTCGAGCTCACCGACGCCGGCGACCGCTGGCTCGGCACCTTCTCGAAAGGCATGCGGCAGAAGGTCGCGCTGATCCGCGCCACGCTGCACCGCCCGCGCCTGGTGCTGGCGGACGAGCCGACCTCGGCTCTAGACCCCGACAGCGCGCGGCGCGCGTGGGCCTATCTCAAAGACCTGCAGGCGCACGGCTGCGCGCTCGTGATCTGCACGCACAACATGGACGAGGCCGAGCACCTCGGCGCATCGGACGATGGCGATGCTGCGATCGGCATCATGTCCGCCGGCCGCGCGCTGGCCATCGGGGACATGCCGTCCCTGCGCGTTCGGTCTGGGCTGCAGGTGCGGCGCGAGACGCGCGAGCTGCCGACTCTGCAGGACATCTACCTCGCGGTCATTTCCAGCTACTCAGGCAACCACCAACATGAGCTGGTTGGATCTCGATCGGCGTAAGGCGGGGCTGGTAGCCGCTCGCGACCTGCGCGACGCGGTCAGCGAGCTCCGCCTCATCCTCGCCATGGTCGGGTTGACCATCGCGATCCCGGTCGCGAGCGCGATCGGCGTCAGGGGCCTTGCGCTATACGGTGGCGGCACCGCGGTGGTCAACCGGCTCTCGGTCGTGGGAGCGTTCTTCGTCGTCTTCATCCCCGCGAGCTTCTCGCTCGTGCTGGCGCTCGAGTCGTTCGTCGGCGAGCGCGAACGCACGACGCTCGAGGTGCTCATCTCCACGCCGCTGAAGGAGGCCGAGATCTACGCGGGCAAGGTCGCGGCGGTCCTGGCGATCTCGCTTGCGCTCTGTTACGGCGGGCTGGCCGTCTACTGCCTCGCCGTCTTTCCCGGTCTCGGCTACTTCCCCCTCGACGTGCTGATCGCGCTCGGCCTCTCGACCATCTGCCAGGTTGCGGCCATGGTCGCGGGCGCGGTGATCATCAGCCTCAACGCGCGCACGATGCGGGCGGCCAACGTGATGGCCTCTTTCATCATCCTGCCCATGTCCGTGGCCCTGCAGGTGGAGGCGGCGCTCATCCTGCTCGGCCGGACGGAGTTCTTGTGGGGATTCGCGGGCCTGATGACCGTGCTAGCCGCGATCCTCCTGCGCATGGGCCTTAAGGGCTTCTCGCGCGAGGCGCTGCTCGCGCGCGATGCGGGGCTGCGCAGGCCGATGCAGCGAGCTGCCAACGCGCTGCGCGCGAGCTTCCAGCGCCGGCCAGGCATCCTGCGGCTTCTGTGGTGGCGTCGTACCGCGCTGCTCGTCGCCGCGTTCGGGCTTCCGGCCGGAGCGGTCGCGGGTTACGTCGCGGGCATCACCGGCGCGATCCGCGCACCGGTCGTCAAGCCGGCGCTTTCCGCGCTCATCGCCGCAGCCGGTGACGGCACGCAGCTCGATCAGGCGCTCTCAATCGTCAGCCACAACCTGCTGGCCATCCTGCTGGTGGCGCCGCTGGCTCTCATCACCGCCGGCCTGAGCGGCTTCCTGCTCACGTTCCTGCCGGGGTTTCTCCTCGGTTTCGCCGCGTCGCAGTCTTCGTGGTCGATCGCGCTGACCGGCATCATTCCCAACGGCCTGGTCGAGATCCCGGTGGCCATCATCGCCGGCGGGCTCGCCATCCACATAGGCGCGGCGGTAATACACATGGAGGCGTCCGGCGGCTGGACCGCACGAGTGCTCGCCGCGGGCGCGGACTACGTGCGCGCGCTGCGATGGCTCGTGCCCGGGCTGATCGTCGCGGCTGTTCTAGAGGTCAGGTTCGGGTAGAGCCGGTCGCTGAAAGACCGTCGGCCTGAGCAGCCGTGTCGCCACGACCACCGCGCCGGCGACAGTCGCCCCAATCGCCATCGCCCACGGCGCGCCCAGCAGCGTGGCCAGCGCGCCGGCCTGCATCGCGCCGAGCGGCCCGACCCCGATGAGCGCCTGCGCGTACAGCCCCATCACACGGCCACGCAGCCGGTCGGGCGTGAGCGTCTGGATACGGCTGTTCGCGGTGGCGACGAATGAGATCTGGCAGTAGCCCGCGGCGAAGAGCGCGGCCGCGGACAGAAGAAAGACGCGCGAAAACGAGAAGAGGAGCAGAGCGGCGACCCAGAGAAGGCCGAGCCAGAACTGGCGCGCCGGGTCCGCGCCGAGTCCAGGGAAGAACGCAAGGGTCAAGGCTCCCACCAGTGCGCCGAGTCCCATCGATGCCATCAGGAACCCGAACCCGGATGCGCCTGCATGGAGCACCTGGTCTGCGAACAGGGGGATGAGAGTGAGGCGGTTCATCGCAAACAGCGAGAAGACCGCCACGTCGATCAGCAGCAGGCCGACCATCGGCTCGCGCACAACGTACGCGGCTCCCTCCGCGAGTCGCTGCCGCCACCGCTGCTCGTGTTTCTCGCGGACGACGGCGGGCAGGTTGCGCATCAGCAGCAGCGCGGCCACAGCTGCCAGGTAGCTCACCGAGGTCGCTAGAAAGCAAACAGGCACGCCCGCCGCGCCGATGATCACGCCCGCCACCGACGGTCCCACGACAGCGGCGCCGTTGAACACCGAAGAGTTGAGCGCGATCGCGTTCATCAGGTCCTGCTTACCCACCATCTCGATCACGAAGGACTGGCGGGCCGGCACGTCGAAAGCGTTGATGGTGCCGGTCGCAGCCGCGGCGATGAGCACCTCCCAGTACATCGCGTGGCCGCTCGAGCTAAGCAGGAACAGGGCGAACGACGGAATCGTGAACGCCGCCTGCGTGGTCAGCAGCACGGAGCGTTTGCGGTAGCGGTCGGCGACGATGCCGCCGAACTGGCTGCCCAGCAATACCGGCGTGAACTGCACGGCAAGCACGAGGCCGACGAGGAGTCCGCTGTGCGTCAGCTGCAGCGCGAGCCACGGCATGGCCACGCTCTGCATCCACGTGCCGATCGTCGAGATGATCTGCCCGGTCAGGAACAGGCGGTAGTTCCGGTGCCGAAGCGCGCCAAGCATCCGCGCGCTGCCGGCGCGTGCGGCGGCCGGGTCGGGACCGCCCTCGGCGCGCCGCATTAGGCTTTTCTCATCCAAGCATGAGCAAGATCCGCGAGAGCGTGATCATCAAAGCCCCGGCGGAGCGCGTGTGGGCGGTCGTGCAGGAAGACGTGGTCCACGCGCCGCGATGGACGACGAACCTCGAGAAGGTCGAGAAGCTCGATGCTGGAGCGCCGCGAGCCGGCACGCGCTATCGCTATCACCTCGACCTACCGGGCGGCATCAAGGAGACGCTCGAGGTCCAGCAGAACGTGTTCACCAAGCCGAAGCACTGTTCCGGCAGGTTCATCAAGGGCCCACTCAAGGGCGACTGGTCATACACCTACGCAGAACGCAAGGATGGCACGCACGTCGTGTACGAGATGGACTTCGAGCTCACAGGCCTGCTGCGTTTTGCGGGTGGTTTGCTGTCGCGCCAGTACGCGGAGGGCATCCGCGACAACATGAAACGGCTCAAGGCGTACATCGAGTCGGGCAAGGGACCGAAGGAGAAATAAGTCGCTCGCGTACGTCTTCTCGCACCGGCCGGCATTAGGTGGGGACGTGCAAGCCTACGAGGACGCCCTGAGGCGATTCCACGCCGAGCTGGCGCGCGGCGGGCCGGCGGGGTTTGTGGCCTCGACGACGTATCGATTCGACGACGGATACAGCGACTGGTACCTCGTCGAGAATTCGGCGGCTCTCGACGTTCTGAACGAAGCTGCAGTCAGCGGCGCCCGGGCGGCCTCGCACGACGCCGCCGCGCGCATGGCGGCTTTGGGCAGCGGCAAGCTGCTCAGCCTGGCCCAGGGCGAGAGTGACGTGGACGCGCTGCACGAGGCCGCCTTCGCGAAGCCCCCGGGCATGGCTTACGGCGACCTGTACGCGATGACCGCAGCGTTCACAGCTCAGGAGGGCGTGGCGTTGTGGCGGCGGATGATGGTGCTGGGTCCGCCGCCGGAGTTCTGCTTCGTTTCGCGCGAGCCCAGGCAATTGCCGGCCGAACTTGCGCCAGAGGTGCGCATCCGCAGGAAGATCTGACCCGCCAGGCGTTGCTTTCATAGCTGCAGAAATGACCACGAAAGCAGAGCCCAGGAAGTCGAACGGAGCAATCAGGTCGGGCGACCTTGCGGCGGAGGTCGTTCAGGACCTCAACCGCCTGGTGAGCCTGGAGGTCGCGCTGGCCAAGCAGGAGCTGAAAGAGCTCGCCATCACCAACGCCATCGCGGTGGCTTGCTTCGCGGCCGCGGGCATCCTCGTGCTGCTGGCGCTGCTCGTCGCGGTACCGGTCATCGTCGTGGTGCTGGTGCCCTGGCACTGGGAAGCGGCGGTGGTGTGGGCTGTCGCCTACGTCCTCATTGCGGCAGTGCTCGCGCTGTATGGACGCACGCGGATGAACGTGACGCTGCCGCAGAAGACCATCAACAGCCTCAAGGAGACGAAGGAATGGGCGCTAAAGCGGATGAGATCGACCGCGAGATAAGCGCAACGCGGGACCACGTCGATCAGAACCTTGCGATCCTCGAGCGGCGCGCGATGAAGGGCGCCAGGCGCTACGGAAGCATGGCCGCCATCGGCCTGGTCACCGGCGTGCTGGTCGCGGGCGCCGCGTTCCTGATCTACCGAGCGGTTCGGAAGCCCGCGATGGCCGAACGGCTCCGCGGGATGATGCCCAACGCGCTCGGCGAGCTGCCCGACTCGGTGCGGGAGAAGCTCAAGCGGCGGCCGGTACGCGTGGTGATCTCCACGGCCGAGGACAGAGAGCGCGCGTGGGAGTCGGTCGCCCGCAAGATGGCGCCGATGATCGCGACGTCGGTCGCGACAGCCGTGGCATCGCGGATCGCGCGACCGGCACCAGGGACCGGCAAAAAATCGGAGGCTTGATCCGGAGAGTCCGGGAATCGCTCCCGGTCAGGGTGCTGCAGGCCTTCGGCGCCAGCCAGGCCGGCAATTACGCGTCGGCGCTTGCTTTCAACACGCTCCTTGCGATGTTCCCGCTGATGCTGGGAATCCTCGCCATCATCGGTTTCAGCATCCGCGACCCGGCGGCCGAGGCGAGGTTTCAGCTGCTGATCATCGCCACGTTTCCGAGCACGGCGCAGCCCGAGCTCATCCGCGCGCTGCATGGCGTGAAGGATTCGGCCGGGCTGCTCGGCATCATCTCCATCGGCGGCCTCATCTGGTCGGGCAGCGGCATCTTCGCGACCATGGAGTTCGCTTTCGCCCAGATCTTCGGCATCCCGCAGCGCGACACCGTGCGGCAGAAGCTGATGGGGTTCGTGATGATGATCGTGCTGGTCGTCGCGGTCGGCGTGACGGTGGGCGCGAACGCGCTGGCGGGTGTGCTGCCGGCGGCGTGGCTCCTGAGCTTTGTCATCGGCGCGACCGCGATGGTCGGTCTGCTCGTGCTCCTGTACCGGCTGGTGCCGAATCGGACGTACACGCTGCGCGAAGTGCTGCCCGGCGCGCTGCTCGCAGGCGTGCTCATCGAGGTGCTGTCGCTCGCGTTCCCGCTGTACGAGCACATCGCCGGCGGCTTCAACACCTACGGCGCGCAGTTCGCGCTCTTCTTCCTGCTCGCCGCGTGGTTCTACTTGCTGAGCAACCTGGTCCTGCTGGGTGCGGTCTACAACAAGTTCCGCGCCGGCACGCCGCAAAAGCCAGGACTGATCGCCAGCCCGCACCACGAAACGCGCGAGGTCGCGAGCCCGCATGAGGTCATCGAGGAGAAGAAGGCGGAGGTTCCTGCCGAGGCTTCGCGCTCACGGCCCGACCGGCCACCCCTTGTACGAAGGCTTGCTGGTCATGTGCTCGCGGGCTTCGCTCTCGCCGCCGGGCTCTTCCGCCGCCGCGGCAGCCGCGCCGCCAAGACGTGAGGTAGGCCCAGATAGTTCATTTGTACGGCGACAACCGCGACCGCCCGCCCATACTGGTCGCAGCCCGGGGGAAGCGGGGAAGGAAGGCCAGGGGGAGAGATGAGCATCGTCGATTTTCCTATTTCGCGTCTTCGCGGCGCGTCTGATCGTGTGGCGCTGAGGATGGGCCTGGCCACGAGCCGGCCGCATCTGGAGGTGCTGAAGTGGCCCGAGGCGGGGCCAGTGCCACTGCCTTGCTACTGCGATCGATGCGCGACGGTCATCGAGTCGGGCGCCGTTCTGCACGGCACCGGCGTGTACTGCACCGTCGAGTGCTCGCTGGAGGGTCCCCGCACGCCGGCCTGAGGACGAACTCCTCTGGACTAGAGGTGACCGAACGGAAGCAGCTCGAGCTGTTCGAAGCGGTCCTGCACCGCCTTGCGCAGCTCGGAGGAGAGGATCTTCAGCCGCTCCTCCGCGTTGCGGTCGCCGAGCGCGAGCCCGCGCAATCGCCGCAGCGTGTTCTGCATCGCATAGAGGCCTGAGGCCTCGTCGGTCGCGAGCTTGGCCGCCGCGGCGCGCAGCTCGCGCGCGATCTCGTCCTGTCCGTGAGCTCGCAGCCACGTTGCGAGTCGAGTCGCAGACGCCAGCACGCGCTGGGTCTTGGGATTGAGGCCCGATGCCGCCGGCTCCCTCGTGCGCGGCGCTTGCAGCGCGGCGAACGGGTTGCGCGAGCGCCTGATGCCGCGGATGCGGCGGAGCATCGTCATCGTTTGCGGACCGAGGATGACCATGACGCCGGCCAGTATCAGCAGACCGGCGACGACCCCAACGAGCGCATCCAGCATCTGCAAGCTCTAGGGTACGCTGCGCGGGAGTATGGCGCCCACTTACAAGCCGATCGCCGTGGTGACCGGCGCATCATCAGGAATCGGGGCCGCGAGCGCGCGAGCTCTTGCGAAGCGCGGATACACAGTGGTCGGCGGCGCACGCCGGGTCGACCGCGTGAAGAGAGCGGTCGGGACGGCAGGGCTTGCTCTCGAGCTGGACGTCACTGAAAGGGAAAGCGTGGACCGCTTCGTTGGCGAAGTCCGCAAACGGTTTGGCCGTGTCGACGTCCTGATCAACAACGCAGGAGGCGCGCTGGGCCTCGAGCCGTTGGAAAAGGCGAAGGACGAGGACTGGACGGGGATGTGGAACGTCAACGTCTTCGGCCTGATGCTAATGACGCGCGCGTGCCTGCCGCTGCTGCGCAAAGCGAAGGTGGGGCACATCGTCAACATCGGATCGATCGCGGGCTTTGAGACCTACAAGGGCGGTGCGGGGTACACGTCGGTCAAGCACGCCGTGCGCGCCATCTCGCGCACGCTGCGCCTGGAGCTGAATGGCGAGCCGATCCGCGTCACCGAGATCGCGCCCGGGCTCGTCGAAACTGAGTTCAGCCTCGTCCGCTTCAAGGGCGACCGCGACGCGGCGAAGGCCGTCTACAACGGCCTCAAGCCGCTGACGGCGGAGGACGTGGCCGAGTGCGTCGTGTTCGCGGTCACCAGGCCGGCGCACGTTGACATCGACGAGATAGTCGTGCGGCCGGTCGCGCAGGCGACCACGTTCCAGGTGAGCCGGAAGACGTAGCTGGCCCCTACTTGATCAGTCCGGCCGCACGGGCCTCATCGCGCGTCATTCAACAACCGGGATCGCCGTAATGGCCGCAGCACGGTTGAGCCTTGCCGCTGCCGATCCACGTTCGGCGCAGGAGGTTGCCCACGACACGTCCGGCTCGCTCGGCTGGGCCGAGGTCGCCGGCGGTCAGGTTCTTCACGAAACCGACGCCGAACGGCCGGCGCTGGCGCTTGCTCATTCGTAGTAGTTTCCCGCGAACTCGATCCAGCCAGGGTCAGGGCATCCGCTCGACGTGGTGGCGTGCGTGCAGTGAACGCCCGGTCGCGGCCCGGGATCGATGTACAGCTGGCCGTGGATGATGAGAGAGTCGCCGACGTGGGCGGGCACGTACGCTGCCAGGCTCGTGTTGTGGTCGACCTCCAGCACATCGCCTGCCGGGTCCTTGACCTGGAAGCGTTCGTGATTTTCAGACTCGGCGGGCTCGGTGAGGATGACCGCGTCGAATGTCACCTCGGTGCCGCTCCTGTCGCTGACGATGTCCTGGTGCAGCGCCTGATCGTCAGGCTGGTCCCTCTCGCCACACGCTGCGATGAGCAGCAGCACAGCCAGGGCCGGCGCGACGCGCCTCACAACGCGAGCGCGTCCTCCAGCAGGACCTTGCCCTCGTAGAGCGAGCGGCCGAGGATCACGGCGGTGGCGTCGGCCTCGCGCACAGCACGAAGGTCGTCGAGCGAGGAGATGCCGCCCGAGTACTGAATCGGAAGGCGGCTCATGCCTCGCAGGCGCGCCAGCGTCTCGAGGTCGGGGCCGGCCATGGTGCCGTCGCGATCGGTGGCGGTCAAGATGAGGCCCGCCAGCGGAAGCGCGTCCCAACGCGCGACCAGCTCGTGGATGTCGATGGTCTCGGTCTCGAGCCAGCCAGCAACCGCCGGCCTGCCGTTGCGGATGTCGAGCGCGGCCAGCACCTGTCCGGCGTGCTTGTGCGCGCACTCGGCGAGAAGCTCAGGCTCGCGGACCGCCGCCGTTCCCATCACCACGGCCGTTGCCCCCATCGCTAGCCACGCGTCGATCTGCTCCGAGCTCCGAATACCGCCAGCGACCTGCACCGTGAGGCTGCTCGACTTGATCAGCGACTCGATGACCGCGCGGTTGTCGCCGCTCGATCGCGCCGCGTCCAGGTCGACCACGTGGACGCGCTGGGCACCCGCGCGCTCGAAGTCCACGGTCATCGCGGCGGGGTCGTCCGAGTAAGTGGTGGGCTGCTCGAAGTCTCCCTGCCACAGGCGGACGCACTTGCCGCCCAGGATGTCGATGGCGGGGATCACGAACACGGCCCTTTATGTTGAGGCAGAGGGCCCTCGCCCTGATCCTCTCCCGAATGAGACGGACTAGTGGTTACCGATAGTTGGTGAACTGCAGCGG
>VBIA01000136.1 GCA_005879985.1 Chloroflexota bacterium
CCGCAAACGCGCGGTGACAATCCAACCAGTGCAGAAAATCAGCAGGAAAGGCTGATCGATAGTTGATCAGAATCCTCAGAGGCCATACGCCGGACATCCAATCGATTGGATGAAGAGATGGTCCAATCTGCGCGGCGACGCGCAGGCCTAGAAAGCGGAGCTAGGCGCCACTAAAGAGTGGTAATGGAATTAGCGAAATTCCTTGTCGGGCAAGTTCCGACCCGCACGAATGGCGTAACGAGTTGGGCGCTGTCTCGGACAGAGACTCGGCGAAACTGCAATACCTGTGAAGATACAGGTTACCCGCGGCAGGACGGAAAGACCCCGTGGAGCTTTACTACACCTTGGCATTGGACTGGGGTTTAGCGTGTAGAGGATAGCTGGGAGACTTTGAAGCTCGGGCGTCAGCTCGGGTGGAGTCGACAGTGGAATACCAGCCTCGTTGAACTTTAGCTCTAACGGTGCCCCTGATCGGGGTTCCGGACAGTGCCTGGCGGGTAGTTTGACTGGGGCGGTCGCCTCCCAAAAAGTAACGGAGGCGCCCAAAGGTTCCCTCAGCCTGGGCGGAAATCAGGCGCAGAGTGCAATGGCACAAGGGAGCTTGACTGTGAGACAAACGAGTCGAGCAGGGACGAAAGTCGGGCATAGTGATCCGACGGCCCGGTGTGGAATGGCCGTCGCTCAACGGATAAAAGTTACCCCGGGGATAACAGGCTTATCGGGCCCAAGAGTTCACATCGACGGCCCGGTTTGGCACCTCAATTTGGGGTGAAACGGCAGAGATGCCGTAAAGGAATCGGCTTATAACGGTGAACCCCTCACCCGCGCGACTTTGGCGTGGGCGGGCAATACCGTGGGAAGTCTGTCGGAAGCGCGACCAACGATGAAAAATCGCTTCCGCAAGTGACCCCGTAACGACTGTGGCGTTTGCCACGGTGGCAGTTGATGCAACGTGCAAATCTATGACTGTCACAACACGCCGACCCCTCGCTCTTTGGTCGAGCAGGGTGGAGATATAGTCTGCGCCGCTGGAAACAGCGGGGAACGTGCGATGTCGGCTCGTCGCATCCTGGGGCTGGAGTCGGTCCCAAGGGTTGGGCTGTTCGCCCATTAAAGCGGTACGCGAGCTGGGTTTAGAACGTCGTGAGACAGTTCGGTCCCTATCCGCCGTGGGCGCAGGAGACTTGAGGAGGGTTGACCCTAGTACGAGAGGACCGGGTTGAACGGCCCGCTAGTGTACCGGTTGTCACGCCAGTGGCAGCGCCGGGTAGCCATGGCCGGTTCGGATAAGCGCTGAAAGCATCTAAGTGCGAAGCCGACTCCAAGATAAGGTCTCCCACCGGGTTAACCGGGTAAGGGCCCTGGTAGACAACCAGGTTGATAGGCCGCAGGTGTAAGAAGAGCAATCTTTTGAGCTGAGCGGTACTAATAGCCCGAGGGCTTGTTCACCTATAACTCACTCTTCACTTGCTGAGGAGTACATGGATCCAGCGTTGCTGAAAGCAGGCTGGAGATTCTCATAGACCTAATTCGGTTGTTGATACTTACGCGCAGTGGATGACCACGACGACGAGCGTTGGATGGCGCGCGCCATCGAGCTCGCGCGCACCGCCGACTATCGCACCAGCCCCAATCCGATGGTCGGCGCGGTCGTCCTGGACAGCGCAGGAAAGGTCGCCGGCGAGGGCTTCCACGCGGCCAAGGGAAGCCCCCACGCCGAGGAGCTGGCGCTGGCCGCGGCGGGCGCGAAGGCCGGGGGTGGAACCATCTACGTCAACCTCGAGCCCTGCACCCACGCGCACCGCTCAACACCCTGCGCGGACGCAATCGTGTCAGCGGGCATCAAGCGAGTAGTGGTCGCGATGAATGACCCGGACCAGCGTGTGCGCGGCACGGGAATCGAGCGGCTCAAGTCCGCCGGTCTGCAGGTGGACGTGGGCACCTCCGCCCATGCCGCCAAGCAGCTGAACGAGTTCTACGTCACCCACCGATCCACCGGTCGCCCATTCGTGTCGCTGAAGTTCGCCATGTCGCTCGATGGCAAGATCGCCACGCGAACCGGCGAGTCGCGCTGGATCACAGGCGAGCAGGCGCGCAATCATGGGCACCAGCTGCGTCACATGAACGATGCGATCCTGGTCGGCGTCAACACCGTGATCAAGGACGATCCTCAGCTCACGACCCGCATCGAGGGTGACCGCGACGCGCGCCAGCCCCTTCGCGTGGTGCTTGATAGCCACCTCCGCACACCAAGGACCGCGCGAGTCCTTGGCGAACGCACGCTGATCGCGACCACCTCGGCCGGCGACCTGGATTGCGCTGAGGTGCTCACACTCCCGCCAGGGCCTGACGGGCGGGTGCCGATAGAGGCGCTGCTGGATCAGCTGGGACAGCGAGGCATCCTGAGCCTTCTTGTCGAAGGCGGTGCTCAGACGCACGCCGCTTTTCTGGCCGCGGGGCTCGTCAACAAGGTCTACGCCTACATCGCGCCCAAGCTGATTGGCGGCAGCGAGGCTCCCAGTCCCGTCGGCGGCGTTGGAATCGGGAACCTGAACGACGCCCTCAGGTTGCGCGACACCGAAGTCGTGACGCTCGGGGATGACATCCTGTTCAGCGGTTACGTGGATGTTCACCGGGATCGTTAGCGCCGTCTCGAAGGTGGTCTCGGTCGAACGCGGCCGCATTGGCATCGACCACGCCGGGATAGCGCGGCACCTGAAGGTCGGCGGCAGCGTGGCCGTCAACGGCTGCTGCCTCACGGTTGTAAAGAAGAGAGGCCCTGTCTTCTACGCAGACATGGTGCCGGAGACGCTTCGCAGGACGAACCTCGGCGCGTTGCGAGTAGGCATGGAGGTCAACCTCGAGCTTCCAGTCAGCGCCGGCTCACTGCTCGACGGTCACCTGGTTCAGGGGCATGTGGACACGACCGCGGTGGTCAGGTCGGTGTCCACGGCCGCTTCCGGCAAGGAGGTCACATTCGAGCTGCCCTCCACGATTTCTAGATTTGTGGCGGTCAAAGGCTCGATCGCCGTGGACGGCGCGAGCCTTACAGTGGCCGCGGTGGACAAGCCGCCCGGCACCTTCAAGGTGGCGCTCATCCCGCACACGCTCGAGGTCACGATCGCGGCAGGCTATCGCGCCGGCAGCGTGGTCAACGTCGAGGCGGACGTCGTGGCCCGCTACGTGGCCCGCAACCTGCGCCAGTAATATCAGGTAGCGCATGGGGCTCGCCACAGTACCCGAAGCGATCTCGGATTTTGCCGCGGGCAAGTTCGTGATCGTCGTCGACGATGAAGACCGAGAGAATGAAGGCGATCTCGTTGTGGCCGCGGAGCTGGTCACGCCGGAGCACATCAGCTTCATGACCCGCCATGGATCAGGCCTCGTCTGCATGCCGGTGCTGGCCAGGCGCCTCGACGAGCTCGGCATCGCCCCGATGGTGGATCGCAACACGAGCCGCCTGGGAACCGCGTTCAGCGTCAGCATCGACGCCAAGGACCTCGTCACGACCGGAGCGTCGGCGTACGACCGCGCGGCCACGGTCAGGAAGGTCCTGGATCCAGGGGCGAGGGCGTCTGATTTCTCGATGCCGGGTCACACGTTTCCGCTGCGGGCGGCCGAGGGTGGCGTCCTCACCCGCGCTGGGCAAACCGAGGCTGCTGTCGACCTTGCAATCCTGGCCGGGCTTTTTCCTGCAGGCGTCATCACCGAGCTGATGAAGAGCGACGGCACGATGGCCCGGATGCCGGACCTCGAGCGCTTCGCCGCCGAGCACGACATCAAGCTCATCACGGTCGAGCAGCTCATCGCTTACCGGCGGCGGAACGAGAAGCTGGTGACGAGGCGCGTGGAAGCGACGATCCCTATCGGCGGCTCGAAGCCGCAGCCGTGGAAGCTGTACGCGTATGAAGACGTGCTGCGCCACGAGAACCACCTGGCGCTGGTGCTAGGGGAGATCGATCCAGAGAAGCCGGTTCTCTTGAGGGCGCACTCCGAATGCCTGACCGGGGACATCTTCGGCAGCCTTCGCTGCGACTGTGGAGCGCAATTACACGCTGCCATGGACGCGATCGCCGAGGAGGGCACAGGCGTGGTCCTGTACATCCGGCACCAGGAAGGGCGGGGCATCGGCCTTCTCGACAAGCTCCACGCCTACAACCTTCAGGACCTCGGCATGGACACAGTCGAAGCCAACGAGGCGCTGGGCCACCCGCCCGACAAGCGCGATTACGGCATCGGCAGCCAGATCCTTTACGACCTCGGCGTGCGCAAGATCCGGCTTCTCACCAACAACCCGAAGAAGATCTACGGCCTCGAAGGATTCGGGCTCGAGGTGGTCGAGCGGGTACCGATTCACGTCCAGTCCAATCCGCACAACGAGCGGTACCTGCGAACGAAGAAGGACAAGCTCGGGCATCTGCTGTAGGGGCGCGTGACGGTGGGCGAGAAAGGATCGACGCCTGACCTGCAGGGAGAGGACCTCACCATCGCGGTGGTCGTCTCGCGATACAACGAGGACGTCTCGAAGCGGTTGCTCCGCGGTGCGCTGGCGGCGCTAGAAGAGCGCGGTGTGGTCGATCCGGACGTGTACTGGGTGCCGGGCGCGCTCGAGCTCCCTGTGATCGCGCTGGCGCTCGCCGAGAAGGGCGGCCACGACGCGATCGTCTGCCTTGGCTGCGTCATCCGGGGCGAGACCTACCATTTCGAGGTCGTCGCCAATCAGTCATCGGCCGGCTTGATGCAGGTGATGCTCGACACCGGCGTTCCGATCACGTTTGGGGTGCTCACGACCGAGGACCGCGATCAGGCGCAGGCGCGGTCAGGCCTGAAGAACAACAAGGGCGCGGAGGCCGCGCTCGCCGCCATCGAGATGGCGAACCTGCTGCGCACGATCCAGGGATAGCGCCGGGTAAGGGAGGCCCCCGCAAGGGTATGCGGCTCGACGGGTGCGGTCTCAGGCGGTGGCCACGGCGACGATCTTGTTGCCCGCGGGGACGACGACGTAGCCCTCAGTTGCGGCGGGCGTGTTGAAATGCTGCCCGCCGTTGAGACGGAGCTGGTAGAGGACGGCACCCGACGACGGGGTCAGGGCGAACAGCGTCGTCGTGTCGACGTCGATCGCCCACACCGCGCCACCCGCGACGATCGGTGACGCCAACCGGGCCTGACCATTTCGCCACGCCACCGAAAACGAGCCCGGCGTCACCGAAACCGCCACCAATGCGTCGGCGCAGGGCATGAACACCGTCGAGCCCAGCCACGCCGTGCCACCCCATGCGCCGTTGCACACGTGCTGCGCCGCGATCTGCCCGCCGATCCCACCCGGCCGAGAGGCGTCGAGCAGGTAGACGACGCCCTCCTTGCCGATCGAGACGAGTCGTCCGATGTCGGGCAGCAGCGTCACGCCGACCGAGCCGAGGTCGGTGTCGGTCGCGTCCAGTGAGGCCCAGTTGGACGGAGCGAAGAACGCCTGGACCTTGAGGTCCGGCGACAACTGGAGGACCGAGTTGCTGTAAGCGAACGACGATGTTTCGGAGCCGTTGCCGATAGTCACGTATACCGTTCCCGAAGCGCTGACGGTCGCGCCCATCGGACTCCAGATCCCCGACTCTCGAGCGGCCGGTGTCCGGTAGATGACGTTCGCGCCGCCGGCCAGCGGCACGCCGATCACGTAGCCGTGATACGGACCGCAATCGCCAAACAGTCCGCCCAATGTCACGTACACATAGCCCGAGCCCAGTGACAGCGCGCCGCGCTGCTGCTCCACCGCAGCGCTTGAGCCGGGCGGGTCGACGACACGCTGGCTCAGCACCGAGCCGTCGATTGCATCCAGCGTGAAGAGCTTGTGAACCAACCCGGCCAGAAACGCGACGACGTAAATGCGCCCCGACTGGGGATCGATCACCGGCGTGCCGGTGATGCCCGTAATTGGCCCGATGTTGCCGCACGGAAGCGTGGACGCGTTGACCGGCGTTCCCAGATGAGTCTTCCAGAAGACCGTGCCGCTGTTCAGATTGATCGAGTACAGCGTGTTGTTCTCGGTGGCGACGATCACGCGACCGTTGAAGATCAGAGGCGAGGCGTAGACAGCCGCGTCCACCGGCACGCTCCAGGCTTGCCGAGGGTTGGAAAGCGCGGGCGAGCTTGGACCCTGCCCGGTGCGCGCACCGGTGCCGTGATACTCGAGCCAGTCCGAGTCCTTGCCCGGCGGAGATGGAGACCCAGAATGCGGCGACGGCGTTCGCGCGACAGAAGTCGAGCTCGAGCCGCACCCGGCCGAAATCAGTATCAGAAGGACGAGCAGGACAAGCGCTGCGCGGCGGTTCACAGACCCCAGCTGAACTTCCGCTCGGGCGTCAGACGAGCACGCTCGTGCCCGATGACCTCAGCCCGCCCCTGGACCGCCACTCCACGCTTGGGCGACCCGTCGACGACGAATGCTGCGCGCGGCTCCGCCGTGATGTTGCGCAGCTTCACCCCGTCAGCATCGAACTCGAATGCGCCCTCGTCGGTCAGCTTGTACATGACCGGCACGACATGCGGCCACCCGGTCGGACCGACTGTGGCGATCCGCGCGAGGCGCTGCGAGCGAAGGAACTCCTGCTCAGCCTCGGTGAACAGCATCGTCGTCCAATCGTAGCCCCGAGCCGGCGCCTGGACCTTCTCTAGACTGCTCGATTGATGTCCGAAGCGACGAAGCGGGGTGTGGGGACGATCGGCGGTTACACGGTCCTCCGCCGCGAGCCGCTGGAGCGCCTCGAAGGCGCGTTCATCGAGCTCGAGCACGAGCGCACAGGCGCGCGTCACATTCACATCGAATGCGGCGACGACAACAACGGGTTCACGATCCTTTTTCCGACGCCTCCGCGGGACTCGACAGGAGTCGCGCACATCCTCGAGCACGTCGTCCTGGCGGGATCGCAGCGATTCCCTGTGCACGATCCGTTCTTCAGCATGACGCGGCGCTCGCTCGCGACCTTCATGAACGCGTTCACCAGCGCCGACTGGACCGCGTACCCGTTCAGCACGCGCAACGCCAAGGACTTCTCGAACCTGCTCGATGTCTATCTGGATGCGACCTTCTACCCGCGCCTCGAGCAGGACGCCTTCATGCAGGAGGGCATTCGGTTCGAGTTTGAAACCCCTGACGACCCACGGAGCGGCCTCCGCTACAAGGGCGTCGTCTTCAACGAGATGAAGGGTGCGCTCGCGTCGCCGGCAGCCGCCATGCAGCGCGCGATGGGCAAGGCGCTGTTCCCTGAACTCACCTACGAGCACGTTTCAGGGGGTGACCCCGAGCACATCCCCGAGTTGACCTGGCAGAAGCTGCGCGACTTCCACGCGTCGCACTACCACCCGAGCAACGCATTCTTCTACACGTACGGCGACCGACCGCTTGAAGCCACCCTCGAAGCCATCGAGCGCAATGTGCTGTCTCGATTCGAGCGCATCAGCATCGACTCATCGATTCCCTTCGTGAAGCGGTTCTCTCAGCCTGCGAGCCTGACCGAGCCCTATCCGGCGGTGGCGGGCGAGGACAACTCGCGGCGCTCGCAGGCGCTCACGGCATGGGTCACAGTCCCGAGCTCCGACTCGTTCCGGCTGCTGTCAATAAAGGTGCTCACCGAGGTCCTGCTCAGTAACTCGGGATCGCCTCTGCGTAAGGCGCTCATCGACTCCAAGCTCGGTACGGCCATGGCCGACGGCACCGGCCTGCAGGACGACTACAAGGAAAGCGTCTTCGGCGCGGGCCTCAAGGACGTCAGAACCGAGGACGCGGGCAAGGTGGAGGAGGTAGTCCTCGACACGCTGGCACGCCTACACCTACGGCGGCGACCCGTACGCATCAATGAACTTCGACGCCGATCTGGCGAGGCTGCAGCAGGAGAGAAAGGACGGGCGCTGGTTCGAAAACGTGATTCGCACCGAGCTGCTCGACAACTCGCACCGAGCGTTGCTCACGATCGTGCCGGACCCCGACCTGGAGGACCGAAAGCACAAGAAGGAGCTCGAGCGTTTGGCCCTCATCGAGGCCACGCTGTCGGAGCCGGACCGCAACAAGATCGTCGAGGACGCGATCCGGCTGAAATCCGCGCAGGACGCCCGGCAGGACCTGTCGGTGCTGCCGACGCTCGAGCTCTCTGACATCCCGATGAAGTTCGAGCCGCTGGCGCCGAGGTCGACGGCCATCGGCGGGGCATCCGTCGACTTCTACGTGCTGCCGACCAACGGGGTCACGTATCTCGACATCCGATCCGACTTCTCCGTGCTCACGCAGGAGCAGCTGGACCTGCTGCCGCTGTTTGGCCGCGCGTTCACCCAATCGGGCGCCGCGGGTCAGGACTACGTCCAGATGGCTCAGCGTATCGCCGCCTACACCGGCGGCGTCGGCGCTGCCGCGCAGGTGCAGTCGCTTGCGGCGGTCGAAGATTTCGTTCAGTCCTTCGTCGTGTCGGGCAGGGCGCTCGATCGCAACGTCAAGCCGTTCGTCGAGATCCTCGCCGACCTTACCTCGCGGCTCGAGATCGACCCGGCCAGGCTGAAGGAGGTCATCGCGGAGACCGCGACCCGGCTCGAGAGCTCGCTGGCGAACCTGGGGTTCCAGTTCGCGATCCTCCTTGCGCAGTCCAAGCTGACCCCCGAGGGCGCGCTCAACGAACGCCTGCAGGGAATCGGGATGCTCCACTCGATGCGCGAGCTGGCCAAGCTCGACGAGCAGCAGCTCGGTCCGGTCATCGACGAGCTGCAGGCGATTCGCACGGCGCTCTTCCGGGCCGAGGCGATCCAGGTCGTCGTCACTTGCGAGGACTCCACGGTGGCGACTGTCAGCGAGCACCTGGCGTCGCTCGTGGAATCGCTGCCCGCAGAAAGAGAAAAGACGCGGAGCCCGAAACCCCCGGCCCAGGACCCAGTCCCCGAAGCACGCATCGCTCCTGTGCCCGTGGCCTTCAACGTGCGCACCTTCAAGACCGTTCGCTACACGAACGCGGACGCGCCCGCATTGCTCGTGCTCGCCAACTACCTGAGGGACACGTTCCTGCACAAGGAGCTGCGCGAAAAGGGCGGGGCCTACGGCGGCTACGCGCAGGCCAGCACCGGCGCCGGTCTCTTCATGCTGGGCTCCTACCGCGACCCGAACATCATCCGGACCTACACCGTGTATGACCAGGCCGTGAGGTGGGTCCTCGACTCGCCCATCGAGGCGGAGCAGCTCAAGGAGGCGATCCTCGGCGCATGCGGCGACGTGGATCCGCTGGAGTCACCGGACATCAAGGGAAGGCGCGAGGCCGTCAACAGGCTCACGGGCTTCACGCTCCAGGAGCGCGAGAGGTTCAAGCAGCGGTTGCTGCACGTGACCTCGGAGGACCTGCGACGCGTGACCTCACGCTATCTCGCCGATGGGTCCGGAGTGCAGGTGACGGTGGCCGGCGCGGACCTCATCGAGGCCGCGCGCAAAGAGCATCCCCAACTCTTCGCGGTTGTCGAGCCGGTCTAGAATCGGGCAACCATGAGGTGGCGCAGGGAGTACTTCTGGCCCGCGGTCCTGGTCGTGATAGGCGTCTATTTCCTGCTCAACAACCTGGGGCTGCTCGACTGGCTGCGGTTCGACATCGTCTGGCCCGTGCTCCTCATCCTGCTCGGCGCCTGGCTGATCATCAGGCGCCAGCGCCCGTAGGTTCGGCGTGAGCGCGCAGACCCCCGGCTATCGATACCGAGGACTGATATGGCCCGCCGTGCTGATCCTGCTCGGCGGGGTGGCGCTGCTGGTCAACACCAACATCATCTCCGCCGATCGGCTGTATCGGCTCGGCGACCTCTGGCCGCTCCTGCTCATCGTCATAGGGCTCGAGCTGCTGGTCACGCGCATGCCTATCTCCGCGAACGCGTCAGCGGTCGCAGCCGCTCTCATCCTGCTCGTGGCGCTGGGTGGCTCGATCGCGTACGTCGCGGTAGGTCCGTCCGTGCCAACTGGCATCCAGACCATGGACAAGTCCGCCCCCGCGGGCAACCTCGATCACGCGTCGGTGGAGATCTCCGTCGGAGGCGCGACCCTGAAGATCACCGGCGCCGACCTCGGCGGCGACCTCTTTCGCTCCCACATCGAGTACTCCGGCCCGGCACCAGGCGTGAGCGTCGTGCGCTCGACCGGCCACGTCCAGATCTCGCAGAGCAGCGGCTTTCACATCCTCGGTCAGCAGCGTTTCACGCTGGACCTGAAGCTCAGCTCGAGCGTGCGGTGGACGATCGCGGTGCATAGCGGGGCCGCCGACGACATGTATGACCTCACGAAGCTGCAGCTGACATCTCTGGAAGACGCCACGGGCGCGAGCCGTCAGGACATCTCGCTCGGCACTCCGAAGGGCAACGTGCCCGTCACGATCAACGGCGGGGCGCTCACGGTGCACCTGCACAGGTCCAACAACACGGCGGCCGAAGTGAACGTGTCAGGCGGAGCGGTCAGCCTCGACTTCGACGGTCAGCAGCATCGGGCGGTCGGATCGCTCAGCGCGGGGACAGAAGCCAGCGACATGTTCTCCATCCGCATCAGCGGCGGCGCCTGCACCGTGACCATGGACACGAACGCCACCCAGAACCAGGGCTAGCTAGCCGAGACGGCGGTCCAGCGCCGCCATCCGCGCTCGGTAGCGCAATCGAGTCGCTTCGCTGAGGGCGTCCCGGAGGCCGCGCGCCGCCAGATGCGCCATCGATTGCAGCTCGCCGTCCAGCTGCCCTGCCGCTTGCAGCACGGGCGGCAATGCCGCGCAGCGCTCGGCGCCGGCGAGCAGCTCCTCTTGCGACGAACCCAGGGCGGCCAGGCTCTCGGCCTCCTTCGCGAGCCGCTGACCCAGCGCCGCGAGCTCATCGCCCCCTGCCTGGCCGGCACCGCGACCGCCCTCTCGGGCCACCGCTGCGCCGACACGTGCCTCCAGGATGCGCCCGGAGGCGGCGTCATTGGCGGCCACGGCCGGGCATAGGCCGACGACCTGCTGGTCCCCCAGATGCACGCCGCGATGGCGCAGCTCCTCGATGACCGAGTCCGGCGGGGACTCGTCGACGCGAAAGAGATTCATCGACAGCTGGATGCGGCCGCCAGGGAGCTCGAACACCAGAGCCTGCACGCCGCGCAGGCCGCCTGCGGACTCACGCAGGGATCTCGCCACGCGACGGGCTTCAGCGACGGTGGTATCGGGGAGCAAGACGTTGAAGGCGACCAGCGGCGGGCGCGCGCCGACGCACACGGCGCCGGCGGCGGGGTGGAGGTCGGGTCCGCCGAGGTCGGGCTGGGCCCGGCCCGCGCGGATGTCCGCCAGCGTCCACTCCTCGCCGTGTCCATAGAAAAAGACGGGGATGTGCAGGTCGGTCCAGATGCGGCGGCCGACTTCGTGCGCCACTTCGCGGCACGCGTCGATGGTGGTCGCGCCAATCGGCACGATCGGCACCACGTCGGCTGCGCCGACTCGCGGATGGACGCCGGCATGCTTGCGCAGGTCGATGC
>VBIA01000137.1 GCA_005879985.1 Chloroflexota bacterium
ATCACGAAGGCGGCTACACACCATTCGCGTTCGATTCCAGCAAGGCGCTCGTCGACGGTCAGGACAACGTGCTCGCGGTGCGCGTCTACGATCCGCCGAAGGGCACGCGCCTCGACGTGGTGCCCTGGTACTACTCCGACTGGTGGGAGTACGAGGGCATCACCGCGCCGGTGTGGCTCGAGGCGTCGAACCTGCTGCACGTCGTGCGCGCCGACGTCATCCCGCACCTCGACGCAGCCGATATCAGCGTGGTCGTTGAGAACTCGAGCAACCTCGACATGAGTGGCGTGGCGGTGAACGTCGAGGTGCTCCCGGCTGAAGTCACCGACTCGAACCTGCTCAACCTGGACCCCCTGAGCCTGGTGCGCACCGACGCGCCCACCATTGCCGCGATGAGCATCGGCGACATCACCTCGAGCGCGCACAACACGTTCGTGCGTGATGGCAGCTTCGTCTTCGCCGGCGCCGACAGGTGGAACGTCAAGCGGCCCGCGCTGTACGTGCTGGGTGTATACGTCTCGGTCGACGGCGTCGTGGTCGACAGCTTCTACGACACGTTCGGATTGCGGCGCATCCAGGTCGACCCGACAGCCCCTCGGCTCCTGCTGAATGGCGACCCGATCGCCTTCACGGGAGCGGCGGTGCACAACGAGCAGGTCATGCCTCCGGCGAACGGAGCGCCCAGAGGCGGCACGCCGCTAACGGCGCCTGACCAGCTGCGCATCGTTCAGCAGGCGCAGGCGGTCAACGTCGACCTGCTGCGCACCAACCACGTGCCCGCCAACCCATTCCTGCTCATGCTCGCCGACCGACTGGGTCTGGCGGTCTGGGAGGAGATACCGCTCAACCACTTCACCCCGGAGACGTTCTCGCTCGTGATGCAGCGCGGTCTTCCTCAGCAAATGCTGGCCGAGATGGCGCTGCGGGACTTCAACCGGCCTTCGGTCCTGTTTCACGGCTTCGCCAACGAGTCGACAGGCGTTGACGAACGGACGAGCGCCATGACGAAGCTGCGCGACCTCGACCGGCGCATCGACGGCACGCGCCTCACGGGCCAGGCGATGTACGGATCCGATCCGACCGACCCGACAAGCGCGCCGCTGGACGTCGCCGGCTACACCTTCTATTACGGCATCTTCTACGGAGGACCCTCGCCGGAAGCGGGCACGTCCAACGCGCTCGCGCTCGCCCACAAGACCTATCCGCACAAGCCGGTGATGGCCCTGGAGTTCGGCGACTGGCTGCCGTTCGACGGCAGCGAAGACGCGCAGCGGCAGGTGTTTCGCAAGACGTATCCGGCGTTTGCGGCCAACCTCGACATCTTTCCGGCGGGCTACGTCGGCTCCACGGTGTGGTGGTCGCTCCAGGACTACTGGACTGACGTGCCCGGGATCGT
Source organism: Chloroflexota bacterium (assembly GCA_005879985.1). Lineage (GTDB taxonomy): Bacteria > Chloroflexota > Dormibacteria > Dormibacterales > Dormibacteraceae > CF-118. The sequence goes on from VBIA01000137.1 coordinate 1,397, forward strand.
GGTGGAGCGCTTCGGCCTGTTCCGCCCTGACGGCGGCATGCGGGCGGTCGGCGTCGAGGCCCAGACGTCATTCGGCCGGGTGACGGCGCCCGCGGTCGCCGTGCCAAAGGTCATATCGGGCGGCCAGGCGGTGGCGGTGCCGGTGCCGGAGCCGAGCCACTTCGCGATCCACCTCGCTTATGTCCTCGTGTTCCCGTGCCTGCTTGTCGGCATGCTGGTGGCCGGCATGCTCGCCCTTCGGCGATTCCGGCGCCCCCGATTGAGGCACGCAACATGACGCAGCAGCGCCTCCGTATTCGCTCGGTGCCACTCGGGCCCGCGATCGTCACGGGAGCGTGGTCGGGATTCGTGCCCGGCCTGTTCATCGGTGGCGCGGCCGGCGCGATCGCATCGTTCGCCGCCGGCGCCGCGCTCGAGTGGATGCGCGAGCTGAGCTTCACGACCGGCATCCAGGAGCAGCTGCTGCCCTTCGGCGACCGGATCGGCGATCTGCAGACGGTGCAGGACGACTGGTTCATCGTCATCCCGCTGGCCGGAGTGGCGCTGGGACTGGTCGGCGCGCTGATCGGCGCTCTCACGGGGGCGCTCGTGGGCGCGACCTACGGCAGCCTCCTGGGAGGCGTGGAAGTGGTCGTCGAGGAGGGCACCGCCGCCGAGCCCGCGGCGCTCGCGGAGCCCGTGAAGCGGGTGCGGCGGCGCCGGGCTCGCAGGAGCACCGACAGCGCCGCCTGACGGAATACGCGATCTTCTGGCGGGCTTTCGTCTGTTGCAATGGAAACTCGCGAAGCTATCAACGAAGCGCTCAGCCGGGGCCACCTCGTCGACATCACAACGACCGGGCGCCGTACCGGTAAGAAGCGCCGGCTCGAGATTGCGTTCCACAACGTAGACGGACGGGTCTACATCAGCGGCATGCCGTCGCCCAAGCGGCGGAAGTGGCTTTCCAACCTGGACGCGGACCCGCATTTCACGTTCCACCTGAAGGGCCAGGTGAAGGCGGACCTGCCCGCGACCGCGCGGGTCATTGAGGACGCGGATGAGCGTCGCGAGATCCTGCCTCACGTCGCTCGAGCGTGGCGGCGCAATGACGTGGACCGGATGGTCGAGCAGAGCCCGCTGATCGAGGTGCTTCTCGACTCGAGCGAGAACTAAGACCGGGCCCGTAACATCAAAGTCGTTCCCCCCTGCTCACTTTTGGAGGTGAAGCTGTGATGTTCGGGACGATCGCAAGGTATCAACTGAAGCCAGGACACTCCGACACGTTCATCAAGGAGATGTCCGGGTTCGAGGACAACCCGCCGGAGGGCTGGCTCTACCACACGGTGTTCAGGTCCACCAAGGACCCGAACGAGATCTGGCTCAGCGTCGTCTTCGAGAGCGAGGACGTTTACCGCAAGAACGCGAACAGCCCCGAGATGGACCGCGACTACAAGAAGATGCTCGAGCACCTAGAAAGCGAGCCTGAGTGGCATGACGGCCACGTGATCCACGAGGCGATGCGGAAGCAGCCGGCGAAGAGGAGCTAGGGCTCAGCGTCTCCAGGTCGCGAGGAATTCGGCTTCGTTGACGCACTGGCGCAGGCCTATCGCCTGCGCCAGCTCTGTGACGTGCGGCGGCTCGATGCCCGCCTCCTTCAGCAGAGCGCGATCGCCGAAAGCGTTCGATGTCGGGCCCGCGTACCGCACGGCGCCGTGCGAGAGCACAACGGTTGTCGGGCAAGCCTCGCCGACGAAGTCCATGTCGTGGGTCACCACCAGCACGATCTTGCCCTCTGAACCCAGTCGCATGACGAGCTCGCGTAGGCGCTGCCGGGACGGGTAGTCCTGGCCCAGGGTCGGCTCGTCGAGCACCACGACGCTGGGCTCGCTGGCCAGCGCGGAAGCTATCGCCACCCACTTACGTTCGGACAGGCCGAGGTCGTGGGGGTGCACGTCCTCTTTGCCCGCGAGGCCGCAGGCTTTGATGGCGGCGGCCACTCCCCGCTCGACGTCAGCCGGCGGCCTCTTGAGCACGCGCGGGCCGAACGTCACCTCGGCCTTCACGGTCCGCTCGAAAAGCTGATCGTCAGGGTTCTGGAACGTGTAGCCGACCGTCTTCGCCATCGCAGCCACGGTCGTCTTCGATACGTCGAGACCGGCGACATTGATGTCACCAGACCTCGGCCGGAGGAGGCCGATGAGCAGCTTGGTGAGCGTCGTCTTGCCCGCGCCGTTCTCGCCCACCAGGGCAGTGACGCCGGACTCAAGGGCCAGGGTCAGCCCAGGCTCGGGATAGACCTCGACGCCGCCCGGATAGCTGAAGAGGACCTTCTCCAGGCTGATATCAGGCAATCGGAGTTCTGAATGCTTTTGCCGACTCGGAAAGGCGCACCGGCCGGGGGGCCGGGAGCGCGGCGCTCCGCGCCAGCCTCGTGTAGACGGGCAGGCCCACCCGCTCCTGGACAACCTCGCGGTTGAAGACTTCCTGCGGAGCGCCGTCGGCCAGGATTCGGCCGGTGACCATCGCGACGATGCGCGGGCACAGCTCGCACAGCGTCTCGAGGCGGTGCTCGACCATGACGATGGTGATGCCGCTCTGGTGTAGGCCGCTGAGCACTTCGAAGATCGCCGCGGTGCCCGCGGGATCGAGCTGCGATGTGGGTTCGTCGAGGAGCAGCACCTTCGGACGCATCGCCAGCAGGCTGGCAAGCGCCAGCCGCTGCAGCTGGCCGCCGCTCAGGTCGAGCGGATGCCGCGCGGCCAGCGCGCTGATGCCGACGAGATCCATCGCCTCCCCGACGCGCGCTTCGATCTCCGCCGGGGCCACGCCGTGGCACTCAGGCCCGAAGGCGACCTCTTCGTGGACGCGCTCGCGCGCACCGGAGATCTGAGTGAAGGGGTTCTGAAACAGAAGACCGACATCGGTGGAGCGCTCGATCACCTTGATCGCTCGCGATTCGGTGCCGAGCACGGTGACCTTGCCGCGCAGCTTGCCGCCGAAGAAATGCGGAGCCAGGCCCATCGCGAGCAGGCACAGCGTCGACTTGCCGGCATTGGTGGGACCGGTGACCCCCACCCACTCCCCTGCTTCGATCCGCAAGTTGATGTCGCTCACGGCCTCGTGCGGCGCCTCCTCGTAGGCGTAGCCGACGTCTTCGAAGACGACCGCCGGCTCGCTCACTTCCAACCCAAGAGGCGAGCGACGATTGCTGCTGGCACCGCGAGCGCGAGAGCCCATCTCGTGACGCGCTGGACGGCGCTGTCCGCGAACTCATAGCGCCTGACTCGTTTCACCGGCAGGCCGAACCCGCGAACCTCGAGCGCCATGGCGCGCTCTTGCGTCGCCACCAGCGACGAAAGCACGAGTGGAAGCATCAGCGGGAGGTAGGCGCGGGCGCGTTTCGGCAACGAGCCTTCGGTCTCGAGCCCACGCGAACGCTGAGCGTCCTGGATGCGGCCGGCCATGTCGAGCGTTTGCGGAATGATCTGCAGAGCGGACTGCACGACATAGCCCATCGCCGGCGAAAGGCCTCGCTGCATCAGCGCCTCGGTGATGTCAGCGGGTCGGGTCGTGAAGCTGAAGAGGAAGGTTGCCACCACCAGGCATGTGATTCGAAGCGCCGCGATCGCGGCGATGTACAGCCCCTCGGTGTAGTAGACCACCGGGCCGATCGCGAACAGAACCGTGTGATTGGCCGGGTTGGCGAATCCCTGAACGGCCAGGAGCAGAACAGCGATCGGCAGCAGGAGAGCAAGCGCAACGGCTATCAACCGTCGCAGGACGCCGGCGACGATCACCAGGATCAGCAGGATCAGGGCGATGGCGAGGATCCAGTAGAGCGAGGGCACGATGAAAGCGAGCGCGATCACGCTGAGCGTGAAGACGCCCTTGGTCAGCGGATGGGCGCGGTGCAGGAGGCTTGCGCCTTCCTGATAGAGGCTCAGGCCTCCTGCCACATCGCCTCGGGACTACACGGACGGAGCCGGCGCGGGTGCCTTCTCGTCGCCCGTCCGCCGCCACACCGAGAACAGCGCGCGGTAGCGGTTGGGCAGACCGAAGTAGATGAGGATGGCGACCACGACCGTGATGAGCTTGTCGGGGATGTCGCCCGAAGCCTCGTCGATGTAGGCCGCGAGCCATGTCGGCCAGCCGCCCTTCACCAACGCCGCGTAGATGGCGTCGCCGGTCGGCACGCCGCTCTGGCCCTGGTACAGGCCGAGGTTTAGCGGCGTCGATCCGATCGATGCGACCAGCACGATGAGGATGTAAAGCGCGACGCGGCCCTGCCAGGTCTTGTGCCAGCCGTAGTAGCCGCCGATGCCGGCGGCGAACCCGATGGCGAGCGAGATGATCGAGTAGGGTGCCGCGATCGGATCCACTGTGCCCGAGCTGATGAAGTTCGTGATGAGCCCGGCGATGCCGCCCACCCATGGGCCGGCGAGCAGGGCACCGAGCACGGTCCCGATCGAGTCCAGGAACAGGGGCAGCTTGAGGCCGCTCGCGACCGCGTGCCCGGCCCAGTCGATGGCGATACAGACAGGGATGAGGACGATGGCGAGGGTGTTCATCCTCACCTTGAACGCGTTGAGAATGCCCAAGGCCGACCCCTCCTACAAAGCTCCTTACGGCAGCGTGCTCATTCGTAGACCTGATGCCGCACCTTGTCAACTACGCGGCAAGGCTCAGAATCGGCGGGGTGGGCACTGTCGCGGTGCTGGGCAGCATCAACATGGACCTGGTCGTGCGGGTGCGAGAGCTGCCGAGGCCCGGGGACACGGTGCTCGGCGACCGGCTGCTGACCATCCAGGGCGGCAAGGGCGGCAACCAGGCGGTGGCCGCGGCTCGGCTGGGCGCTTCGGTGCGAATGGTCGGCCGTGTCGGGGCCGATTCGTTCGGGCCGTCGCTGATCTCGGGCCTGCGTGACGACGGCATCGACACCTCTGGCGTCGTGGTCGATGAGTCGGAGCCGAGCGGCGCGGCCTTGATCGTGGTCGATACCTCTGGCGAAAACGTGATCGCGGTGGCGCCGGGGGCCAACTCAAAAGTGGGTGGTGATGACGTCGCGCGACTGCGCGCCGGCCTCGGCGCCCGTGATGTCGTGGTGATGCAGCTCGAGATTCCTCTGGAGACGGTGCTGTCCGCGATCGATGTCGCGCATGCGGCGGGAGCGCGCGTGCTCCTGAACGCGGCGCCGAGTGGCGCGCTTGCTGGTCGGGCCATGCGTCTACGAGCACGATCGCGAAACACGAATCGAGCCGCACCGCGTTGAGGCTGTCGACGCGACAGCCGCGGGTGACGCTGTGGTCGGCGCGGCGGCGTTTGCGCTAGCGCGCGGGGCGAGCGTGGTCGACGCGGTTCGCCTTGGCAACGCCGCCGGTGCGGCGACCGTCACCAGGATGGGCGCTCGGCCCTCGCTGCCCACGCCCGCCGATTTGAAGCGATTGTTCGGCATCGAGCTTGATGAATTCGTGAAGGTGAAGACGTGAGCAGACGCATCATCCTCGACTGCGATCCGGGGCACGACGACGCGATGGCCATCCTGCTCGCGCACGGGACGCCGGAGATCGAGCTGGCGGCGCTGACCACGGTCGCCGGCAACCACCCGCTCGAGCTGACGACGCTGAACGCGCGGCGCAT
>VBIA01000138.1 GCA_005879985.1 Chloroflexota bacterium
GGGCGTCGGGCCCACATTGGTCAGCCCGATGCGCCAGTGGCCGTCCACCTTCTGGGCTGCGGCTCCGACGATTGCCCAGTCGAACAGCCGGCGGCGGAACTTGATGTACTTGTGAGGGCCGTTTGCCACGGGGAACACGACCTCGGTGACGATCTCGTTCGCTTGCAGCGGCGTGGTGAACAGGTCTTTGAAGAAATCCTTGGCCGGGATCGTCCGCCGGTTGGTGACGATGTCGGCGTCGAGCATCAGTGCGATGGTCGGATAGTCGCCGGCCGCGTCGGCGTGCGCGACGACACCGCCGATCGTGCCCATGTTGCGCACCTGGTTGTCGCCGACCTCGCTCGCCACCTCGGCGAGGATGGGCAGCTTGTCCCTGATGACGTCCGAGCTGTGAATCGCGAAATGGCGCGTGAGCGCGCCCACATGCAGCTTGTCGCCCTTGGCCTCGATGTGGTCGAGTCCCTTGATGCCGTTGATGTCGACGAGGGCCTTGGGCTGGGCGAGGCGAAGCCGCATCAGCGGGATGAGGCTGTGGCCGCCCGCCAGCACCTTGGCATCCTCTCCAAACTTGTCAAGCAACTTGACCGCCTCATCGACTGAGGAGGCCTTCGCGTATGCGAATGCGGCGGGGATCACTTGCGCGCCTCCTTCATCATGTGCCACAGCTTGTCCGGGGTCGCGGGCATGTCGACGTGCTTGATGCCCAGCGGGCTGAGCGCGTCGCAGATGGCGTTGATGACCGCCACACTGGCCGCGATGGTGCCCGCCTCGCCGATGCCTTTCACGCCCAGGTCGTTGGTAGGGCTTGGCGTGATCGTCTTGTCGAGGATGAACGGCGGGATCTCGCCCGCCGACGGAACCAGGTAGTCGATCATCGTTCCGGTCTTCAGCTGACCGTTGCTTTCGTCGTAGACGACCTCTTCGTAGAGCGCTTGCGCGATCGCCTGCACCACGCCGCCGTGGATCTGGCCGTCGACGATCATCGGGTTGATGATGTTTCCGCAGTCATCGACAGCGACGTACTTCTCGAGCTTGGCGCTGCCGGTCTCGGCGTCGATCTCGACCACCGCCACGTGCGCGCCGAACGGCCACACGAGGTTGGGCGGATCGAAGTACGCGACCGCTTCGAGCCCCTGCTCCATCCCTTCGGGAAGGCCCATGCCGTAGCTGGCGAACGCGACCTCGCCGAAGGCCTTCGACTTGTCCGGCGAACCCTTGACGTGGAAGCTCCCGTGCTCGAACACCACGTCCTCTTCCGCCGCTTCGAAGATGTGGGCGGCGAGCTTCTTGCCTTTGTCGATCACCTTGCCTACTGCCTTGCTGATCGCCACGCCGCCGACGGCGAGGCTGCGGCTGCCGTAGGTGCCGTATCCGAATGACGTGCCTTCGGCCGTGTCGCCGTGTCGCAGCTCGACGCTGTCGAGCGGCACGCCCAGTTGGTCGGCGACGATCTGGCTGAACGTCGTCTCGTGGCCCTGGCCGTGTGAGTGGGTGCCCGTGTAGACAATGACCGCGCCGGTGGGCGTCACGCGTACCTGCGCCGACTCCACGAGCGCGATGCCGCCGGTGGCCGGCGCCGTGGCCGCGCTGGGGCCGAAGCCGCACAGCTCGATCCACGTCGACAGCCCGATGCCGAGATATCGGCCCTGCTTACGCAGGTCGGCCTGCTTCTTGCGGAGCTCCGCGTAGCCCGCGAGCTGCAGCGCCTTGTCGAGCGATTTCTCGTAGTCGCCCGAGTCGACCACCAGTCCGAAGTTCTGCGTGAACGGGAAGTCCTGCGGCTGGATGAAGTTCTTCTTGCGAATGTCGACCGGATCCATCTTCAGCTCGAGCGCGACGAGGTCGACCATCCTCTCGACGAGGTGAGTCGCCTCGGGCCGCCCCGCACCTCGATATGGATCGGTGGGGACGCGGTTGGTGAGCACACCGATTGTCCGCGCCGAGATTCCCTTCCACTTGTAGCCGCCTCCTGCCATCAGGCAGGCGACGGGCTGGAACGCGCCGAACGTGCCGTGATACGCACCGACGTCGACGTACTGCACGACCCGCATCGCGAGCAGCGTGCCGTCCTTCTTGGCCGCGACCTCACAGTCGTAGAACTGGCCGCGACCGTGCGTCGCGTTCTGGATCGATTCGGTCCGCGTCTCGATCCACTTGACCGGTCGGGCGATCATGCGCGACAGCGCCGGGACCAGGTAGTCCTCAGGGTAAGGGCTGATCTTGCTGCCGAAGCCGCCGCCCACGTCGGGCGAGATCACACGGACCTGGCTTTCCTTCAGCCCCAACGCGCCGGACACGAACAGGCGGATGAAGTGCGGGTTCTGGCTCGACAACCACATGGTCAGCTTCTTGTCGAAACCTTCGTAATCGGCCAGCACGCCGCGTGGCTCCATCGGTACCGGAGCGAGACGGTTCTGCAGGATCCGCTCCTTCACCACGACGTCCGCTTCCTTGAATGCGGCTTCCGTCAGGTCGAGCGGCGTGTACGTGAAGTCCCAGCAGACGTTGTCCGGTCCGGCCTCATGGGCCTTCGGGGCGCCCTTTGCAAGCGCCTTCTCGAGGTCCATCACAGCGGGCAGCTCGTCGTAGTCGACCTGGATCATGTTGGCCGCGTCTGCCGCCTGCCCTTTAGACTCCGCGAGCACCACGGCGACGATCTCGCCCTGGTAGGTGACCTCCTTTTCGGCGATTGGGAACCGCTCGGGCACGTATTTCTTCTCGGCCACAAAAGCGGGCGCGGCCGGATGCGTGCCCGCGAGCTGGCCCTTGAAGTCGCGCGCGGTGTAAACGCCGACGACGCCGGGCGCCTTGCTGGCGTCGGTGACGTCGATGCTCTTGACGCGCGCGTGAGCGACGGGGCTGCGTACGAACGCCGCGTACGCGGTGCCCTGGCGCGTGAAGTCGTCGATGTAGTGGCCGTGGCCCGTGATGAGCCGCGGGTCTTCGCGACGATGGATCTTGGCCCCGACGAGCTGGGAGACTGCCATGTCAGTTCCCTCCCGCCGCGACCTGGGTCTTCCCGGCCGTGGTTCCGCTCATCGTCTTGGCGGCGGTCTGCACGGCCTTGACGATGTTGACGTAACCCGTACACCGGCAGAGGTTGCCCTCGAGGCCCTTGCGGATCTCGTCTTCGGTCGGGTTGGGGTTCTGCTCGAGAAGGTAGGCCGCGGCCATGATGAAGCCGGGCGTGCAGTAACCGCACTGCAGCCCGTGCTCGTCCCAGAAAGCCTGCTGGATCGGGTGGAGCTCATCGCCCTTGGCCATGCCTTCGATGGTCGTGAGGCTGCGGCCGTCGGCCTGGACGGCGAACATCGTGCAGCTCTTGACCGCCTTGCCGTCCACGTGGATCGTGCACGCGCCGCACTGGCTGGTGTCGCAGCCGATGTGCGTTCCGGTCAGGCCCACGACATCCCGGAGGTAATGCACGAGCAGCAGCCGAGGCTCGACCTCATGCTCGTGCTTATGCCCGTTGACGGTGACAGCGACCTTGTGCTTCATGCGGCTCCTCCTAGCTAGCGGGCGGCGCGCTCCAGGCGCGGGCGGCGCGTGACGGGCGGCCGCGCGGACGCAATTCGAACCGTGTCCGAGCCTGTCGGACACCTACTATTCGGCTACTTTTAGTTCTGAAATGCAACTGGAAAATTCCTTCTCCGTCAACGCGCCCCCGGACCGGGTGTTCGCCTACCTGCTCGACATCAACAAAGTGGTCGGCTGCGTGCCGGGCGCAGAGCTCTCGGAGGTCGTCGATCCGGCCACGTTCAAAGGCAAGGTGAAGGTGAAAGTTGGGCCGATCACGGTCGCCTACAACGGAACCGCGCGCATCACGGACCGTGACGACGCCGCCCGGTCGGCCGCCATCGAGGCCGAGGGGCGGGAAACCACCGGGCCTGGCTCCGCCCGCGCCAAGGCTGTGATGAAGGTCGATGCCGAGGGCTCGGGATCGATGGTCAAGATCTCGACCGATTACAGCGTCGCCGGGCGCGTGGCGCAGTTCGGGCGGGGCGTGATGGAAGACGTGTCGCGGCGAATCGTCAACGAGATGGCTGCTTGCATCAAGGCCAACGTCGAGGGAGGCGAGCAGCACGCGGCGGCAGTCTCGGGCGGATCGGTAAGCGCCGACGCGCCGGCGCCGGCGCCGGTGACGGCCCGGCCGGTCAATGCGGTCCCGCTCTTCTTCCAGGTCCTGTGGGAGGGAATCCGCCGGCTGTTCGGAGCCCGGTCCGCCTAACCGAAAGAGACCCCGCGGTCTGCCGAGCTAACCGAGGAACAGGGCCAGCATGTGGTCACGGTTGGCCCAGATATTGGGCACCGTCCAGCTCCTGCCCGCCACCCCGATGACCGTGACCGTGACGTCAAACATCTGGAAGAACCGGCCCTTGAGCAGGATCTCTGTGTGCATCTCGGGCGAAGCTGCCTTGGCAAACTCCGCGAACCCGCTGACCATGAACTCTGCCGCCTGGTACATGGCGTAGCGACGGATCGTCTCCATCGACTGGTCCAGCGGTGGCGGTTCCGGGTCGATCGTGCGGATTCCACCGATCAGAGCCTTGTTGAACAGGCCTTCCGGCACTCCGTTCAATTGCACGGCGCCTGGCAGCAGCGGCTCCGCCGAGACGTTGCGCATGTGGAACAGCGACTCCTGGTCGTTGAGCGTCTCGCGCATACGCCCGCGGATCTGCATCTCCCCGGTCAGACGCTGGTAAGACGTCAGGACGTCCACCTTGGCCCAGTTCGCTGTGCCTATCGCGCCGGCAGTGGGCTGTTGCATCGCCCGGGAGAATACCTTTCCGCTGCGAGAATTGCGCAGTGCAGCTCGAAGACGCGAAACGACGGATCCAGCAGCACAGCGAGCTGCACGCCTTCATCTCGATCTCTGACGAGATCGGCGACGGACCCATCGTCGCCGTCAAAGACCTGGTCGACGTCAAGGGCACGGTCACGACGGCGGGAGGGATCATCCTGCCCAAGACACCGGCCCCGCACGATGCGCCGGTGGTGCAGCGCCTGCGCGGGCACGGGTGCGTCATCGTCGGCAAGACCAACCTGCACGAGTTCGCGTACGGCGTGACGAGCGTCAATCCGCACTACGGCGCGGTCCTCAACCCGCACGACCCCAGCCGGGTGGCCGGCGGCTCGTCGGGTGGCTCGGCCGTCGCTGTGGCCACGGGCATGTGCGACTGGGCCATCGGCAGCGACACCGGCGGCTCGATCCGCATCCCCTCCGCCCTGTGCGGCATCGTCGGCTTCAAGCCCGCCGTCGGCAGCATCGACACCACCGGCGTGGTCCCGCTCAGCCGCTCGCTCGACACGCTTGGTCCGATGGCGCCGGACGTGGCGACAGCCGCCCAGGCCTTCGCGATGATGACGGGCGAGGCGGCGCCGTCGATGCCCAGCTCCAGGCCGCGATTCGGCGTGCCGGCGAACTGGGTACGCGACCTGGACGAGCAGACATCACACGCCTGGACGCTGGTGTCCAGAGGAATTCCCGAGATCCAGTTCGTCGAACACGGCCCCCTGTTCCGGGATGGGCTGACCATCCTGATGGTCGAGGCCTCTGTGTTTCACCGACGCTGGGCGGCCGAGCACCCCGACAAGTACGGCGCTGATGTGCTGACCCTGATCCGACGAGGACTCGAGATCCTCGCTGTCGATTACGAGGAGGCGCGGGCTGCCCGGCCTGGCCTGCAGGCGGCTGCGCACGCGTCGATGTCGGACGTCGATGCGCTGATCCTGCCCACGACGGCGATCGTGGCCCCGCCCGTCACGGCCGGCAGCGAGGCTCGCGAGCCGCTGGCGCGATACACGCGACCGTTCAACCTGACGGGCCAGCCGGTGGTGTCGCTGCCGGCTCCGGTCAAAGGACTTCCGGTCGGCATCCAGGTCGTTGGGCGGACCAATGCCGGCGCGCTGGCAGCGGCGATGTGGCTGGAGCGGGAGTGGCGCAGCCCCGCGGCGTGAAGTCCAAGGAGCTCTACCCGGCAGTTTTCAGCCGCCACGCCGAGGCCTATAAGTCACGGCTCGACGAGATCATGGCGCGCGGCGAGGCGCGCGGTCGTTTGCGCATGCTCGAAGGGAGCGGGGCGGCTCCGGGCATGACAGTTCTCGACCTGGCTTGCGGGCCCGGCAACATCACGCGGCTGCTGGCCCAGCGCGTACGGCCCGATGGCCGAGTGCTGGGGGTCGACCTGGCACGCGGAATGATCGCGCTCGCAGCCCGCGAGCATCCGCCTGG
>VBIA01000139.1 GCA_005879985.1 Chloroflexota bacterium
GACGCCTGGGCTGATCTCGCCCGACCGGCCCATCCTCGCCGGCGATCGGGTGCGCTTCGTCGGCGAGGCGATGGCCGCGGTCGTGGCGCGGAGTCGCTACGAGGCCGAGGACGCTGCTGAGCTGATCGTCGCCGAGCTGGATCCGCTGCCGGCGGTAAGCACGCTCGACGCCGCCATGGCGGAAGGCGCGCCCCTTGTCCACGACAGCGTGCCCGGCAACCGGTACATCACTGTGCACCGTGCATACGGCGACCTCGAGAACGTCTTTGCGGCGGCTGACCTGGTGATCGAGGGTGAGGTCGTGCACCCTCGAGTGTCCGCGGTGCCGATGGAAGGTCGGGGCGTGGTCGCGACGGCGGACGGCGTGGTCTATACGTCCACCCAGGCGCCTCATCTGGTCGCCGATGCGATAGCGGAAAGCCTGGGGAGCAAGGTGCGCGTGGTCGCGTCGGACGTGGGCGGCGGATTCGGGCAGAAGATCGGCGTCTACACGGAGGACGTCCTGCTGGCGTGGATCGCCCGCCGCCTCACCGCGACAGTGAAATGGGTCGAGGACCGCTCGGAGCACCTGCAGGCGTCCAGTCACGCACGTGACCAGAAGATCACCTTCAGCGCGGCTGTCCGCAGCGACGGGCGCGTGCTCGGGCTGCGCGCGCGGATCCTGACGAGCGTCGGCGCCTACGGGTCGCGGCCGTACGGCGCGATCCTCAACGCGATGACGTGCGCCGGTCTCATCCCCGGCCCGTATGACATCCGTGACTACGAGTACGACGCGATCGCGATCGCGACCAACTGCTCGCCCGAGGGCGCGTATCGGGGCGTGGGCATGGTGACCGCGGTCCTGGCGCACGAGCGCTTGATGGACGTGATCGCCGTGCGCCTCGGCATGGATCCGGCGGACGTGAGGCGGCGCAACTTCGTGCGCGCGGAACAGATGCCGTACACGGCCGTGACCGGTCATCCCTATGAGTCGGGCGACTACGAGGCTGCGCTCGAGGTGGCGCTCGATGCCTTTGACTACCGGCGCGCGCGCGCCGAGCGTGCCCGCGCACGCGCGGCCGGCCGGCTCGTGGGCATCGGCATCGGCTCATACGTCGAGTTCACAGGTGCGGGCTCGGCCACTTTCGTGGGCCGCGGCATGGCCGCCATCTCCGGCGTGGACACCGCCCGCGTGTGGCTGGACGAAGCCGGCCACGTTCGCGTGCAGACGAGCTGCCCGAACCTCGGCCAGGGCGTGCAGACGACGTTCGCTCAGGTGGTGGCGGACGCACTGGGCGTCGACGCGGCGGGCGTCATCGTAGAGCAGACCGACACGGCCAAGGTCAGCCCCGGCACGGGCAACTGCGCGAGGCGATCCTCGAGGCGGCGGCATACAGGCTCGACCAGCCGGTCGAGCACCTGGCGATCAGCGAATCGAAGATCCTGGTGGACGGCCAGCCGGCCGGCCTGACCCTGGCTGAGCTCGCGACAGAGGACCTGGATGTCGAGGTCTCTTACGACGCGAAGCAGGCCTCGCACCCGTACGCGACGCACGTGTGCCAGGTGGAGATCGATCGCGGCAGCGGCGCGGTGCGCGTCGGACGGTACGTGATCGCAGAGGACTGCGGCGTCGTGATCAACCCGATGATCGTCAACGGCCAGGCGGTGGGCGGAGTCGCGCAGGGCGTTGGCGCCACGCTGCTCGAAGAGATCTCCTACGGCGCGGACGGCCAGCTGCTGAGCGGCAGCTTCATGGATTACCTGATACCGACCGCGGACGACGTGCCATTGGTCGAGGTGTCGCACCTGCACACGCCGTCGACGGTGCACGAGCTCGGCACCAAGGGCGCCGGCGAGGGCGGGATCATCGGGTCGACAGCGGCCATCACCAACGCCGTCGCCGACGCGTTGTCGGCCAGCGAGGCGGTGCTGCCGTTCACTCCAGAGCGCGTGCTGGCGCTGGTGGAACGCCGCTAACGGTGGGTCCAGGGGGGCTGGTAGAAGTCGGCCACCCGCACCTCACGTCCGCGCAGGGCGACCTCCGCGAACTGGTAGAGCATCGCGGCGGTGGGCGCGAACACCTCCACGCCGGGGAGGCGCATCGAGAACTCAGGACCGGCGCCGGCGATGGCGGCGGCGTCAAGCAGATCGGACGTGGTCGGCAGGAACATCACCGCCACCTCTGTGGGCGACGGGCTCAGATCGGCCGCGCGAGCGTCACTCCAGAAGACGATGGGCGTGATCGTGAAGCCGGAGCGCGTGTCAAAGTCGTCGATGCGGCCGAGCTCATCGCCGGCCTGGACCGTCAGGCCGACCTCTTCGTGCAGCTCGCGCATCGCGCACTCGGCGACGGTCTCGCCCTCGTGGACGCGCCCGCCAGGCAGGGCCATCTGACCGGCGTGGCGGCGCATGTCAGCCGGGCGCTGGAAGATCGGCACGCACGGCGCGCCGCCGTTGTCCAGCAGCACCACCGCCACGGCGGCCGGCTTCTGTGGGCTCGGAGAAGCCGCGCGCTCGAACGCGCGCAAATTGGCTTCGATGGCCGAGCGCGTGGCTATGACGTCCGAACTCCGGTGATGGAGCCGGCGGTCGCGCGCGGATCGCGGGTTCCCCACTCCCCGTTTTCGACGGCGGCCATGAAGCGCTCCACGGTCGCGTTGAACAGCTCGGGCTCCTCGAGGTTCAGCGTGTGACCGGTGCGCGGCAGGATCAGGAGGGCCGAGGTCGGGATCGCGCGCTTCAGCATGAGCGATGCCTCGAGGCTGCCCTCGTCCTCGTCGCCGGCGAGGATGAGCACCGGCGTGCGCACTACGCGAAGCTGTTCCTGCATCGCGTAGAGAGAAGGACGGGTCGCCTGCACGCCGAGCATGGTGTTGGCCGCGCCGGTGGCGTCGTGCTGCGCGAGTGCGTCCTTGAACTCGCGCCACGCCTCCGGGTTCTTGTTCTGAAGCTGCACGCGCGCGGGTCCAACGGCGTAGGACTCCGCGACCACCGCCGAGCCCTGCGACTGGAAGGCGTCGGCTATGGCGTTGCTCTCCTTGCGGAACTGGTCCTGCTTTTCCGGCTGAGCGCCGTAGCCGACGCCGCCGACGACCGCCGACAGCACGCGATCGGGATGCGTGAGCACCAGGTGCAGGGTGGCAAAGCCGCCCATCGAAAGTCCGACCACATGCGCCTTCCCGGCGCGCGCCGCGTCGAGCACGCTGTCTGCATCCTCCACCGCGAGGGCCTGCGCGTACGAGGACACGTCACGCGGCACGTCCGAGGGCGGGTAGCCGCGGGCGGCGTACGTGATGCAGCGATGCGATTTCGCGAAGTGGCGCACTTGCGGGGCCCAGCTGCGGTGGTCGCCGGCGAACTCGTGCACGAAGAGGATCGGTGTGCCCGAACCGGATTCCTCCCAGTGCAGACCGACGCCGTCGGAGGCGGTGGCGCGAGGCACGATGGATAGCATGCTGGAGTGGAGCCGCGCGGCGTGGCGGCGCCACCTGCCGAACGTGCCCGACATCAACGCCTTTGTGCGCGAGCTGGGCGACGGCACCATCCACGGGCTCGCGCATGCCACCGCGATCGCGTCGCCGGACAAGGTCGCCGTGCGCCTGGGCCACGAGGTCATCACGCACGGCGAGCTCGATTCGCTGGGGGGACGCCATGCCGCCTCGCTCGGAATAAGCCCGGGCGATCGGGTCCTGCTGGCCGCGCCGGTGTCGCTGAGCTGGCTGGGCGCGTACCTGGGAATCCTCCGCGCAGGCGGGATTGCGGTGCTCGCCAACCCGGCCTACACCCAGGCCGAGCTCGAGGGCATCGTCAAGGCGGCCGCGCCGGCGCTGGTGCTGAGGGAGATCAGCCGGCCGGACGCGGAGCCGCAGCCGTGGAATGAGCACGCGGCGCCAGACTCGGTCGCGCTGCTCGCGTTCACGTCCGGCACCACCGGCAAGCCGAAGGGTGTCCCTCTCACCCATCGCAACCTGCTGATCTCCATCCGCGCGGCAATGGCGGCGTGGCGGTGGAAGCGCTACGACCGCCTGGTGCACGCGCTGCCCCTGTTCCACCAGCACGGGCTGGGCGGGCTCCACGCCACGCTGATCGCGGGCTCGTCGCTGCACCTGCTCCCGCGGTTCGAACCGGAGGAGCTGCTGCGCGCGGCGGAGAAGGCCACAGTGCTGTTTGCAGTGCCGACGATGTATCAGCGTCTCGAGGGCAAACCTGCGGGCGACCGGCTGAGGCTGTGCGTCAGCGGGTCGGCGCCGCCCAGTCGCGCGGTGGCCAGGCACGCCGAAGAGGTTTTGGGCCGCGCGCCGCTGGTGCGCTACGGCACGACCGAGAGCGGGCTCGACACGTCGCAGGTGATCTCGGACCCGCCGGCGGACACCGTCGGCATCCCGCTGCCTGGCGTCGAACTGCGGCTCGGCGAGGACGGCGAGATCCAGCTCCGCGGCCCCCAGGTCGCCGCGGCATTCGTCGAAAGCGACGGCTGGTTCCGCACCGGCGACATCGGCCGTCTCGACGAGGCGACCGGGCACCTCGTCATCGATGGACGGACGAAGGAGATGATCATCACCGGCGGCATGAAGGTGTACCCGCGGGAGGTGGAGGTGGCGCTGGAGGCGCATCCCGACGTGGCCGAGGCGGCGGTGGCCGGCCTCGCGAACGAGCGCTGGGGCGAGCAGGTGACGGCCTGGGTGGTGATGAGGCCGGGCGCGCCATTCGACGCCGGCAGGCTCATCGAGCACGCGAGCACGCTGCTCGCCCCGTACAAGCGCCCGAAGGAGATCAAGCGCATGGAGTCGCTGCCGCGCAATCATGTGGGCAAGATCGACCGACGAGGATTGCGGTAGGAGGCATGGATGGACCTTCAGCTCACCGGCAAGGTGGCGTTCGTGACGGGCGGGAGCAAGGGCATCGGCCGCGCGGTCGCGCAGGAGCTGGCGCAGGAAGGCTGCGACGTCGTGATCACCGCGCGCACGCAAGAGCCGCTCGAGGTGGCGGCCCGCGAGATCGCGGCCATGACGAATCGCGTTCGGCCGCATCGACATCCTGGTCACGTGCGCCGGCAGCTCGCCCGGCGGGCTCCTCGAGGACCTGACCGAGGAGGAGTGGATGTCGAGCTTGAACCTGAAGTTCATGGGCTACGTGCGCACGGTGCGGGCGGTCATCCCGCACATGCGCGAGCGCGGCGAGGGCGTCATCGTCCTGGTCGTGGGCAACGACGGTCTGAAGCCGAGCTACTGGGAGATGACGGCGGGCGTCGCCAACGCGGCGGACATCAACTTCGCGTCGTCGGTGGCCGAGCAGTACGGGCGATATGGCGTGCGCATCAACACGGTGAATCCAGGGCCGGTGAACACAGATCGCTGGGACGGGCTGGAGAAGGCGTTCGCGCGCGATAAGAAGATCGAGCAGGACGCGGCGCACGAGGTGGCGCTGTCATCGATCCCGGTGCACCGCATCGCCGAGCCACATGAGGTGGCTGCGCTCGTCGCGTTCCTCACCTCGCCGCGCGCGGCGATGATCAACGGCGCGCACATCCCCATCGACGGGGCTCAGCGCAAAGCCTTGATGGACGTATGAAAGCCAAACTGCTGGGCCTCATCGAGATCGGACGCCAAAAAGAAGCCGAGGTGTTCGTGCCACGCGTCGACGACTCGGCACCGGCCGCGCCCGGACAGTGGACTGTAAAGGACACGGTGGCCCACCTGCTGGCGTGGCGGCAGGTCGCCGCCGGCGAGCTCGACTCCGTGCGCACCGGCTCGCCGGCACCTGAGGTGGCGGACGACGACGACATCCAGAACGCGGAGTTCTACGCCCAAACGCACGACGAGCCGGCGCGGTCGATCCTCGAGTCCGCCACGAGGTCGTGGGACGAGCTCGCTGCGGCCGTGAACACGTGCTCGGAGGAGCAGCTGCAGGCGCCGCGGCCGAACCATCCCCAGCTCCAGGTGTGGCAGGTGGTGCCGGAGAACGCGATCGACCACATGGCCGACCATCTGGGCTACTGGTACGCCGACCGGGGCGACGCCGTCTCCGAGGAGAAGGTCGCGATGTGGAGATACGACGTCGAGACTGCGGCGTTCACCGAGGACAGGCGGCGCGGTGTGGAGGAGTACGTGCTCAGCCGCTTCTACGCCGGCAAAGGCAGCCTCGAAGAGGCGTCGAATCGCCTTGAGCGCGCGCTGACGCTCCGGCCGGAACTGCGCGAGTTTGCCAGGCAAGACCCGGAGCTCGCGAAGCTTCTCGATTAGGCGCTGCGGGCGAGCTTGCCTCCGTCGACCGGCAGGATCGCGCCGGTGATGTACGACGCGTCGTCGGAGCACAACCACACCGCCACGGCCGCCACTTCCTCGGGACGGCCCACGCGCTGCATCGGCACCCAGCGGCCAACCTGCTGTGGATCCATGCGCGGGTCGGTGAAGATCGGGCCCGGCGCCAGCGCGTTGATGCGGATGCCTTTGTCGGCGTAATCATTGGCGGCGGCCTTGGTCAGGCCGACCACCCCGTGCTTGGCTGCGACGTAGGAGGCGAGGCCCGGCGCGGAGCCAAGCCCGGCGGTCGAGGCCATGTTGACGATGGCGCCGCCGCCGTTCGCGAGCATCGCCTTGATCTCGTGCTTCATGCACAGGAAGGTGCCGCGCAGGTTCACCGCAAGCGTCTGGTCGAACTCTTCCTCCGGAATCTCGGCCACCGGCCGCAGCGCGTAGTTGGCGCCGGCGTTGTTGAACGCGGCGTCGAGACGTCCGTACTCGCTCAGCGTGCGGTCGACCATTGATCTGACGGAATCGCTGTCGGAGACGTCCGTTGGCACCACGAGCGCGCCGCCAATCTCCTTCGCGACTTCGTTTAACGCCGCCTCATCCCGCGCGGCCAGCACGACGCGTGCTCCTGCGGCCTTGAAAGCCCTCGCACCGGCCGCGCCGATGCCGCGACTGGCGCCGGTGATGATGACCACCTTGTTCTCGATCGTTTCCATGAGCCCAGGCTAACTGCCGGTTGTGGAGGCTTTATGAAGATGTCGCTGCTCTCCGACGGCGTATGCCTCTCTCAGCCAGGCCGCAACCTCTGAGTCGACCTCGTCAGGCGATGCCACGCGGAACTCGTGCACAACGTTTCGCGGCGAGACGACGTAGATGCGCTTGAAGCGTGGGCTTTCCAGGCGGCGCGCCAGCACCACATGGCCGTCCAGCCAGTGCGTCTTTGGTGAGAACGCCGCAAAGCTCATGCGCACGTGCAGCGCGATTCGCGTCTTCTCGGGCAGCACGTCGACAGGACCGATTGCGCTCACGGCCTTCAGAATCCGGTCAAAAGCCTCCCTGACTGCCGGGTCCTTGCCCGTGAAGTGCTGGTCGAGCCGGCCCAGCGGCCGGCAGGTGTGCGATTGATTGCGATTGGCGAAGGTCCGTCCGCAGCGCGGACAGGTCCACACCTAGAAGAGCCCGGTCAACCAGCGGCGCAGCGGCTTCGGCCCTGACGGCTCGTGATATTCGGGCAGCAGCTTCGCAACCGCCTCGGCGCCCAGCTCGCGCATCTCGTCGACGGTCCTGCCGCTCGACGGGATCGGCGCGCCGATGTTGGCGACGATCCTCTTCCCCAACCACACGTCCTTCACGCCGGACAGCCCCACGGGCACCACCGGCACGCCGCCGCTCACCGCGAAATGCGCGAAGCCTTTCTTGAACGGCAGCAGCTCGCCCTCACGCGGGCCGAAGTCGCCTTCGGGAAACAGCGCCACTGCCCCGCCGAGCTTCAGGCAGTCGCCGACGCGGCGGAACAGCGCCTGCGGGTCCTTGATCGAGCGCTCAACGGGGATGATCCCGCCTGCCGCGCGGATGAAGGCCCACTCGGCCTTCCGTCGCATCATGCCGGTAGGGTCCGCGAGCATGTGGATTCGTGGCTCGATCGGGAAGACCATCAGGATCGTCAGCGCGTCGAGCCAGCCGAGATGGTTGGCGATGACGATGTATGTGCCTGAACGCGGGATGTTCTCGCGGCCGTGCACGGTGAAGCGGAAGCTGAGCCGAAGCAGCGGGACGGTGATGGCGCGGATGACGCGATAGGCGAAAGTGGCGCGGCGGCCGACGGGCAGCAGATCGACGGGCGGCACGTCGGCCGACGCCTGGCCCGCGGCGACCGCCTCGTCGTTGGGGCGCCAGCGCAAAGCGTTCCACTTCTCGTTGACAGTCATCGGCATCACGCCCACGAGCCCGGCGGCGTGCAGGACGCCCCACCCGTGGTCGCGACTGAGGTCCGCCACTGGACCGGACCCAGGCTTGGGGTACGCGACCCAGAGCTTGGCGCCGTTCTTCAGCGCGGCAATCGCCGCGGGCGCGCCGCGCTCGAGCTCTGCCCGGCCGGCGGCGAAGAGCAGAACCACGTCGAACGGTTCGGACGCGACGGATTGCACTCCATCAAAGCCGGCCGGAGGGTTGATGAGCCGCACACGCTGACTCGGCTCGATGCGCAGCCGCGGCATGTCAGAGCTCCGACTTGACGAAGTCCGCCACGCGCTCGCCGATCATCAGCGTCGGGAGATTTGTGTTCGCGCGCGGGACCGATGGCATGATCGAGGCGTCCGCGAGCCACAGCCCCCTGGCGCCGATCAGCCGGCACCGCTCGTCGACAACGTGTCCGATTCGACATGTGCCCGACGGGTGATAGCCAGTCGAGAAATGCGTCATCACGTACTCGAGGAGCGCCTCGCGATCATGCGCGGAGGCTTCGTCGGGCAGCAGCATCTCAGCGTGGGTCCCGTCGCGCATCGCGTCGAAGATCTCGACCATGTGACTCACGCCGAACATGTACTTCTTGTGATCGCGCGGATCTGAGAGCAACCCCGAATCGATGCGCGGCGCGTCTTTCGGATCCTTCGAACGCAGCTCGACCAGGCCCTCCGAGTACGTCTCGTCAATCTCGATGTGCAGGCCGGTAAGCCCGGGCAGGTTGAGGATCTCGCCGTCGGGAAACAGAGTGATCTTCATATCGTCGGCCGGCAGGTCCGGCGTGCTGCGAAGCTTCACGGTCGGTCCGACGCGCACCTTGTCCGTCGGCAGGCCGCTCTCGACCTGCATGACGAAGACCGTGAGCGGGTGGTCGGTCAGGTGGCGGCCGACCTCTGGCAGCTCGAGGTGCACCCCGATGCCGTGGCGGCGCAGCTGGGCGGCGTCGCCAACGCCTGAGCGCAGCAGCACCTGCGGCGAGTTGTAGGCCCCGCCGGCGAGCACGGTGCGGGGCGCGCGAATCTCCTCGCCATCCGCGAGCGCGACGCCGGTCACACGATCGCCGTCGAACAGCAGGCGGTCGACCAGCGCCCCGCCGCGGATCTCGAGGTTCGGGCGGCCCCGCGCTGCCGCCAGGTACGTGACCAGAGTGCTCTGGCGCACGCCGTTGTGAATGTTGCGCGGAAGCGGGCCGACGCCGAGGCCGCCGGGCGAATTCAGATCCGCGAGCGGCTGGTGGCCGAGCTCCAGGCACGCGGCGATGAAGGACTCCTCGACCGCCGAGTCGGGCCGCGAGCGCTCGATGTGGATCGGTCCGCCACGACCGTGGTACGGCGAGTCGCCGAAGTCGCCGTCGTCCTCGAGGCGGTTGAAGTAGGGCAGGCATTCGGACCACGACCAACCTCGTCCCCATCCGTCGTAGTCGACCGGCTGGCCGCGCAGCGCGTAGCTGGCGTTGATGGCGCTGCTGCCGCCGACCAGGCGGCCACGCGGGAGGACGGCGCCGATCGAGGGGTCGCCGTAGTGCCAGTCGTACTCCTCGACGCCGCTGCCGCCGCGGACGTGCTTGACCGCGTCGGGGACATCAGGCCATGTGTCCGGGCCGGCCTCGAGAAGGAGGACGTTGACCTTCGGGTCTTCGGTGAGACGCGACGCCACCACCCCGCCGCCCGAGCCCTCGCCGACAACGATGACGTTCGGTGTCATGAGCCCTCACCCTACCCTCTCCCAAAGGGAGAGGGGGACCTAACCGCGCGCGGCGTCGGCCTGGTAGAGCAGCCCGACCAGCTTGCCGTCGGACGTGGTGATGGGAGAGCAGTCGAGGTTGTGCTCGACCATGAAGTCGGCCATCTCCTTGGCGGACACGTAAGGACGGAACGTGCTCGGGCCGGGCCGCATGGCCTTTTCGATCGTCAGGTTTCCGTCCTGCTGCAGCTCCTTGGCACGCAGAAGGCCCATCACGATGTTCTGCTCGTTGACAACGACCACGGCGTCGCCGCCGAGCCTGGCGGCGCGTTCCTTTACGTCGCTGAGCCTCTCGTCCATCGTGCACGTGGGCACGTCCTTGCGCGCGATGTCGCCGGCTCTGGAAATCTGGGCGTCAGTGCCCTCGATGGGCAGGCCGGCGGCCAGCCAGTCGAGCTTGCCTCCCTCGTAGTCAAGGACTTGTTTGAAACCGAGGCTCTCGAGCCGCCACGCGGCCCTGGGCGAGATGTCTCAAGCAGTGTCCCAGCAGTAGACGATCACGGGCCTGTTGCGGTCGAGCATCTTGGTGCCCTCTTCATCCAGGCTCCGCAGCGGCAGGTTGATGGCGCCCGGCAGGTGCTCCTTCTCGTACTCCTCGGGCTTGAGCACCTCGACCAGCTGGGCGCCGCCGGCAACGAGCCTCCGGAGCTCTTCCCTGTCGATCGTCTTGGGCACGCTCTCTATTGAACGAGCGCGCGCGTCTATTTATGCGTAGACGAGATCGACGGTGGTCTTGTTCGGACCCCAGGTCAGGTCGAAATGCCAGCAACCGGCGGTGGGCACGTCGACGATCGATGGATAGATCTCGCCGGGTCCCGAGTTGTCGGGGAAGCTCTGGTCGATCGTCGGCGAGCTGGTGCTCAGGGGATGGCCCTCGACGCGCAGCGGATTGCCGTCGCGGGGTAGCCCTACCACCCACAGGATCTTGTTGTTGGGGTTGCTCGCGTTCCCGGCCCGGAGGGGATATGCGAAGAGAAAGCCCGCCGCTGTAGCGGGGCTGGTTATGAAGTAGGGCAAGCCCTTGGGGTTGTTGTTGTCGCCGGCCGTGGTCAGCCAGTCGGGCTCGCCGCCTTTGTAGACCTGTGTTGCGCCGCAGCCGCCCGCCACCTTGATGGCCGCACCGGAGGGCGAGCCATCAGCGAAGGGTGACGGCGAGGGACTCGGGATCGCCGCAGCCGTGGACGGCGAGCAGCTGACGAGTACCAGGCAGGTGCAGGCCGCCAACCAGCGATGCATCGCTCTCTCTTGTACACCGGGGGCGGGCCGCGGTTCCGCTCTTAGACTGGACTCCGAACAAGGAGGTTCGCGATGGCCATTTCCCTCGAGTATCTGGTGGTGGAGGACGCGCCGCCGGCGGCGGTCATCACGCTAAACCGGCCGGACCAGCTCAACGCGCTGTCCTCGGCCTTGATGACCGAGCTGAGCGCTGAGCTCGAGCGCCAGGCGGCGCGGCCAGAGGTGCGAGCGATCGTGATCAAGGGTGCGGGCCGCGCTTTCTCAGCAGGCCACGACTTGAAGGAGATGCTCGACCGATCGCTCGACGAGGAGCGCGAGATCTTCGCGGTGTGCAACAAGCTGATGGCCACGGTTCAGTCGGTGCCGGTGCCGGTGATCGCGGCGCCTCATGGGATCGCCACGGCTGCGGGATGCCAGCTGGTCGCGCAGTGTGATCTGGCCATCGCGTCGGACGACTGCCGGTTCGCGACCTCAGGTGTTCGCTACGGCCTGTTCTGCTCCACCCCAGGCGTCGCGGTGGCGCGCAACGTGAGCCGCAAGCACGCGATGGAGATGCTGCTCACCGGCGATTTCATCGACGCGCCCACCGCGGTCGAATGGGGACTGATCAACCGCGCGGTGCCACGCGAGCGCCTGGACGACGAGGTGATGGCTCTCGTCAACCAGCTCGCACAGCATTCGCGTTACGCGCTGCAGATTGGCAAGGAAGGTTTCTACAAGCAGATCGAGTCGACCCAGCCGAAGGCTTACGAGATGATGGCCGAGGCGATCTCGCGCAACGCGGTGGCGCCGGACGGACAAGAGGGCATCTCGGCATTCGTGGAGAAGCGAAAGCCAGTTTGGAAAAGCTGAAGCCCGACGCGATCGCGCCCGACGGCGCGGAGATCTACTTTCGGGAGCTGGGTGCGAAGCGCGCGAGCCTGGTCGAGGTGGTGCTCGGCCCCGGAGGCGTGAGCAGGCCGGAGCAGCATCGAACCGTGGAAGAGATTTGGTATTTCCTGGCGGGTATGGGTGAGGTGTGGATCGGCGGTAGAACCGAGCGCGTGACCGAAGGCTCGACAGTCGTCATCCCGACAGGGGTGCCGTTCCAGTTCCGAACGCTCGGCGACGCGCCGCTGCGCTTTCTCTGCTTTACCTCGCCACCGTGGCCGGGCGATGACGAGGCAATTCCGGTCGCCGAAGGCGGCCTTGGTGTGCCGACTGTCTGAATGAAACGCAGCCACGCAGCGATGCGGCATGAAGCTCGCTGAGCTACATGTTCATCTCGAAGGCACCGTGCGCTACGAGACCGCGCTCGAGCTGGCCGCGCTCAACGGTCTTCCCCCTCCCCCGCCGTATCGCTACTCCGATTTGCCCGGCTTCTTCGATCTCTACTTCCCGGTCGCGCGAAGCATGGTCACGGGGGCCGACTTCGAGCGCGTGATCCTCGAGCACGCGGAGGCGATGCGAGCCCAGGACATCGATTACGCGGAGATAAGCATCAACCCGTCTCTGCACGAAGGCGTGGACTGGACAGCGGGCATGGCTTCTGGGCG
>VBIA01000131.1 GCA_005879985.1 Chloroflexota bacterium
TCGTACTCGCTCTTGAACATCAGCGCGCCGGTCGGGCAGACGCCGATGCAGTTGCCGCAATAGACGCACGCCGATTCCGGCAGGGGCGTCGTGAACTCGGTCGAGATGTGGGCATCGAACCCACGACCGGCGACGCCTAGCGCGAACGTGTTCTGCGCGTCGACGCCGCACGCCTCGACGCACTTGTAGCACAGGATGCAGCGCGAATAGTCGCGCACGTAAAGCTCGTTGTCGACCATCACCGGTTGCTCGACCGTCGCGGCGGCCGGCCCGAACCGATTGACATCCGCGCCGTAGCGCTTCATCCAGCCGTGCACCTCTGGCGCGGTCAACGACATGTCCACCGACGAGCCCAGGAACTCCAGGACGACGCGGCGGCTGTGGCGCACGCGCTCGCTGTCGGTCTGAATATTCATGCCGGCCTCGAGCTTGCGCGAGCAAGCAGGCACCAGCACGCGTGAGCCTTCGACCTCGACCACGCAGGCGCGGCAGACATTCACAGGCGTGAGCGTCTCGAGGTAGCACAAGGTCGGCGTGTCGATGCCCATCCGCCTGCAGGCCTCGAGGATGGTCGTGCCTTCCGGCGCCTGAAGCTCGCGGCCGTCGATGGTCGCGGTGAGCATCCGCTTCGGCAGCCCGACGAATGCCGTCGTCGCCATCTACCGCGCCACCATCAAGGGGATCGCCGACTGGATGGCGCTTGCGGCGGTCTGGCCGAGGCCGCAGATCGAAGCGTCGCGCATGGCCTGCGCGATGTCGGCCAGCAGCTTGATGTCGCCCTCATGGCTGTTGCCGTTCCGAGAAGACAGCACGCGCTGCAGTATCTCCTCCTGGCGCTTCGTACCCACGCGGCAGGGCACGCACTGCCCGCAGGACTCATGACGGAAGAAGGCTGCGATGCGGAGCAAGATGCTCGACAGATCGGCGGTGTCGTCGAGCACCATCACCGCTCCCGACCCGAGCGTCGCGCCGATGGAGCGCGTGCCCTCGAAGCTCAGCGGCACGTCGAGCTGCTTTTCGGTCACGAAAGAGCCGGCGGCGCCGCCAAGAAGGACAGCCTCGAGGCGGCGGCCCTCAGGCAGCCCGCCCGCTTTGTCGATGAGCGCGCCCAGCGTGGTTCCCATCGGCACCTCGTAGACCCCCGGCGCTCGCACGTGGCCGGACAGGCAGAACAGTCGCGTGCCCGTCGACTCGGCGGTGCCGGTGGCCGCGAACGCGGCGGCGCCGTTGTTGAGGATCTCCAGGACGTTGACCAGTGTCTCCACGTTGTTGACCAGCGTCGGCAAGGAGAAGAGGCCCGCCTGGACCGGGAATGGCGGTTTGTTGCGCGGCTCACCGCGCTTGCCCTCGATGGAGTTGAACAGCGCCGTCTCCTCGCCGCAGATGTACGCGCTCGCGCCGCGGCGCACCTCGATGTCAAAACGCGTGGCGCTGCCCGCGACGTCGTCGCCAAGGAAGCCGCGCTCTCGTGCCTGCTGCACCGCGCCTTCCATGCGGTGTCGTGCCAGCGGGTACTCGCCGCGCACGTACATGTAGCCGTGCTCGCAGCCGGTCGCAAGCCCCGCGATCGTCATCGCCTCGACCACCGCGAACGGGTCGCCCTCCATCAGGACTCGATCCTTGAAGGTCCCCGTCTCCGACTCGTCTGCGTTGCACACCATGTAGTGAGGACGAGCCGGCGTGCGGGCGACCGCGTCCCACTTGCGACCGGTTGGAAATGCCGCGCCGCCGCGGCCGAGCAGCCGCGCGTCGGTGATCTCGCGTATCACCGCTTCCGGCCCCATCTCGATGGCCCGCCTGAGCGCTCGGTAGCCGCCAGCGGCCCGGTAGCTGTCGAAGCTGCCCGGGTCGGCATCCCCAACACGGCGCAGCAGGCTCACCTCCGAGCGGGGCTGCGAAAGGCCGGCCACCTCGTACACCGGCGGCTCGGCGCCGCCGAGCACGTCTCGCACTGACGAGGCGGTCGCGCTGGTGACGCGGCCGTGCGAGTGCCGGAGCCCGGCGCGCTCGACCATCACCGCCGGCGCGCGGTCGCACAGCCCCAGGCACGGGCTGCGGTACCACGCCGCCCCGCTGTGCGATCCCAGGGCGCCCGACGGCCCAAAGGAGGATTCGAGCGCGGCGCAAAGCTCGTCGGCGCCGGCGCATTTGCAAGCCACGTCATCGCATACGTGCACTGCAAGGGCCGGGCGCTTCTCAGTGGCGAAGCGGTCGTAGAAAGTCACCACCCCGTAGGCGTCGGCCGGTGGAACCGACAGGCGCCGGCACGCGTACTCGAGGCCGCCGCGGCTGACCCAGCCGACGCGGTCCTGAAGCGAGTGCAGGACGGGAAGCAGCAAGTGGCGCTGCGACCGCACGTCCCGTCCGCCGCGTGCGACGTGATCGTCCAGCGGGTTGCGCTCGCCGCCATCCCACAGCGACGTGGGCTCGCCCAGGATGGCATCGACCGCTTCCATCTCTTCGGCTGTCGGAGGTCCCCCGGTCGTGCGGATCTGCACGTTAGGCGGGAACTCGCGCCACGAGCTTGTCGACGCGAATCGCGCTCGCCTTGAACTCAGCAGTGCCGGACTTCGGGTCGGTGGCGTCGATGGTCAGGACGTTCGTCGAGACCTCGTCCGGGAAGTGCAGCGTCATGAAGGCAAGGCCCGGCCGCAACGAAGCGTCGATGCGAACCGGCACCTCGATCGACCCGCGGCGGGAGCTGGCACGCACCACCTCGCCGTTGGCGATGCCCTGTCGCGATGCGTCCTCCGGCGACAGAAGCAATGCCTCGCGCTCGCGCAGCGGCGACGTGTATTCGCCCGTCTGAACGCCGGTGTTGAACGAGTCGAGGCGGCGGCCGGTAGTCAGCCGGATCGGGAACTCGTCAGTCAGCTCATCGACGGGTGGCTCGAACTCGACGGCGCTGAACGGAGCGCGCGGCCCTTCCACCGGGTCCTTCCACAGGCGGCCGTGGAGGAACTGCGAGCCCGGATCCGATTCGTCCGGGCACGGCCACTGGATGCCGCCCAGCTCGTCGAGCCGGTGGTACGCCATGCCCGCGTGCATCGGAGAGAGCTTGCGCAGCTCGTCCCACACCTGCTCGGCCGTCGGCCGGCCCCAGTTGCATCCGAGGCGCGCCGCCATGTCCGAGATGATGTCGATGTCGTCGCGTGCGCCGGCCGGAGGCTCGAGCGCCCGGCGCACCCGCTGCACGCGGCGCTCGCTGTTGGTGACGGTTCCCTCGGACTCCGCCCAGCCCGCGGCCGCGGGCAGCACGACGTGCGCCAGCTCGGCGGTCTGGGTGAGGAAGATGTCCTGCACCACCAGGTGGTCGAGGCCGGTCAGCAGACGCACGGCGCGCGTCTGGTCGGCTTCGGAACGCGCCGGGTTTTCGCCGACGATGTAGACGGCGTTCATCTCGCCGTGTTCCATCGCCTCGAACATCTGGCTGAGGTGATAACCGCGCTTCGGCGGGATGGTCACGCCGCCCCACGCCTTCTCGAACTTACCTCGCAGCTTGGCGTCCTCCAGGTCCTGGAAGCCCGTCAGCTTGTTCGGAATCGCGCCCATGTCCCCGCCACCCTGCACGTTGTTCTGGCCGCGTAAGGGGTTGAGGCCGCAGCCGTAGCGGCCGACCTTGCCCGTGAGCAGCGCGAGGTTGATGAGCGCGAGGACGTTGTCGACCGCGTTGTGGTGCTCGGTGATGCCGAGCGTCCAGCAGATCATGCCGCGGTCCGCGCGCGCGTACGCGTGCGCGACCTCTTTGATCACATCGCCGGGGATGCCTGTGTCTTTCTCGGCGCGCTCGAGCGGATACGCCTCGACGCATCGCGCGTAGTCGTCATAGCCGGTGGTGGCGCGACCGATGAACTCTCTATCCGCAAGTCCTGCGTGGATGATCTCGCGCGCCATCGCGTTCGCCAGCGAGATGTCGCTGCCGACGTCGAGGCCGAGCCAGAGGTCCGCAAATTCCGCTGACGTGGTGCGGCGAGGGTCGACCGCGATCAGGCGAGCGCCGTTGCGAACTCCCTTGAGGACATGGTGAAAGAAGATCGGATGCGTCTCGCGCGCGTTGGATCCCCAAAGGATGATGAGGTCGGTCTCCTCAGCCTCGCGATACGAAGACGTTCCTCCCCCTGCTCCGAACACTGTCGCCAGACCGACGACTGAGGGAGCGTGTCAAGTCCGGTTGCAGCTGTCGACGTTGTTGCTGCCCATGACCGCGCGCGTGAACTTCTGCGCGATGTAGTTCATCTCGTTCGTCGTCTTCGAGCAGCTGAACATGCCGAAAGCGTTCGGGCCCTGCATGCGTGCCTTCGCGAAACCGGCTGCGGCCCGGTCCATCGCCTCGTCCCAAGTCGCGTGGCGAAGACTGCCGTTGTCCCGGACCAGCGGCTGCGTCAGGCGATGACGGCCATCGTCCACGTGGCTAGGTTAGCCCTTCTTTCCGTTCGACTCCACGAACTCGCGGATGCGGTCGAGGCCCAGCTTGAGCTCGTCCTCCGACTGCGTGTACGCGAGCCGGATGAACCCCTTCCCGGCCTCGCCGAACGCGGTGCCAGGCAGCACCGCGACGCCCGCCTCGTTCAGCAGGCGCGACGCCAGGTCGCGCTCGTTGAAGCCCGTGTCTTCGATGTTCGGGAACGCGTAGAACGCGCCCTGCGGCAGCTTGCACCGCACGCCGCGGATCGCGTTGAGGCCGTCTACCACGAGGTTGCGCCTGTGTTCGAACACCTTGACCATGTGATGCACCGCGTGCTCCGACTCCGGCATCGACAGAGCCTCGATGGCGGCCATCTGCGTGAAGCCGGCGGCGCAGGAGGACGAGTTGATCATCAGCTGCTCGAGCTTGACCGCGAGGTCTTTCGGCGCCACCGCGTAACCCAGGCGCCAGCCGGTCATGGCGTACGACTTGGACAGCCCGTCCATCAGCACCGTGCGCTCGCGCATGCCGGGCTGCGACATCGGCGACACGTGGTGGAAACCGTACACGAGCTGGCTGTAGATCTCGTCGGACACGACCATGAGGTCGTGCTCGAGCGCGATCTCGCAAACGGTCTTGATGTCTTCTGCGGTCAGCACGCCGCCCGTCGGGTTCTGCGGCGTGTTGAGGATGATCATCCGGGTCTTCGGCGAGATGAGGGATCGCAGCTCGTCGAGGTCCATCCGGAAGCCTGTCTCCTCGCGCAGCGTCACGAGCCTGGGCACCGCTCCGATGAAGTTGACCTGCGAGTGATAGGCCGGATACCCGGGGTCCGGCATGATCACCTCGTCGCCCGGCTCGATGGTCGCGAGCAGCGTGAACAGCAGCACGTTCTTGGAGCCCGGCACGAGGACGACCTCCGACGCGTCGACCTCGCACTTGAGCATGCGCGACACGAAGTTGGCGACCGCCTCGCGCACCTCCTTGATGCCGCCGGCGGGCGTGTAGTGCGTATATCCGCTCTGGAGCGCGGAGATGCCGGCCTCGATGATGTTGTCCGGTGTCGAAAAGTCGGGCTCGCCGATTTCCAGGTGGACGATCTTCTTGCCCTCGGCCTCGAGCTTGCGCGCCCGGGCCAGCACCTCGAAGGCGCCCTCGGTGCCGAGCCGCGTCATGCGCTCCGCGAACTTGATTGTCACGCTGCGAATGCTATCCAGCAGGCACGGGTGAGGCAGGCCTCCCCCGTGGAACCCCCACCCGCAAAGACTTGTCTGGAGGCGCCTGGTAGGTGGCACGCGGGATGCCGGCCGGAGTAAATCCGGCCTCAAACTCCACCTCGTCTTCCTTCTTGCTAGTGAACACCGGCCAGCTTTCCGCCGTCGACGCCGATGGTCTGGCCGGTGATGAAGCCGGCCTGCTTCGAGCAGAGGAAGGCGCACGTCGCGCCAAACTCGGCAGGGTCGCCCATGCGCCGCAGCGGCACGGCCTCGGCGCTCTTCTTGATGTGCTCCTCGATGTCGACCCCAGCGGGGGCTAGATGGCGGATGCGGTCGGTAAGCACCGCGTCCGGCGCCAGGCAGTTGACGGTGATGCCGTCTGGACCTATCTCGCTCGAAAGCGTTTTGGCCATCCCGGTCACGGCGGCGCGGACGCTGTTGGACAGCACCAGCTGCGGAAGGGGCTGGCGGACGCTGATCGAGGTGACGATGACGATCCGGCCCTGGTCAGACCGCTTGAGAAGCGGCAGCGCCGACTTGATGAGGCGGACCGCGCTCATCAGCGTGAGCTGGTGGGCGGCGTCCCAGTTCTCCAGCGTGGCGCCCTGGAAGTTGGCCGCCGGCGGTCCGCCGGCGTTGACTATCAGGATGTCCAGGCCGCCAAGCGCCGCCGCGGCGGCCTCGACCGCGCTTTCAGGACCACCCGCGACCGATACGTCGGCGGCGTGCCAGCCGGCCGCCCCGATGTCCCTGGCCACCTTCTCGAGGAGGGCTTCGTCGCGCGAACTGATGATGACCTTCGCGCCCTCGGCCGCAAGCGCGTGCGCGCACGCGCGACCCAGGCCTTTGCTGGCGGCGGTGACCAGCGCGCGGCGGCCCGTCAG
>VBIA01000132.1 GCA_005879985.1 Chloroflexota bacterium
GGCGTTGCTGAGGCCAGGCGGCCTGTATGTCGCGCATTCGCTGCAGCAGCGACGCGTTCCTGACCGTGAAGAGAGCACCTCCGAGCGCCGTCGCCGTCTTGAGCATTCCGAAGCTGAACATCGAGACGTCCGCGAGCGGGTTGCCGGTGTCGAGCGGGCCCCGGAAGGCCTGCGCGCAGTCCTCGACCAGGAGCACGCCGCGGCTCTCGCACATCTCCCACGCAAGGTCGAGGTCCACAAGACCGCCGAACAGGTGGGCAACGACGAGGATCCGCGTGCGGGGGGTTAGCGCCCGCGTTAGTGCATCGGGGCGAGGCGCGAGCGTGCCCCGGTCGAGGTCGACCGGCACCGGCACCAGTCCGTGGTGCATCGCCAGTCGCGGCATGTCGGGGTGGGTGACGGCCGAGAACATGACCTCGCTGCCGGGCGGCAGCTGCAGCGTGCTGAGCAGGAGGTGGAAGCCGCTGCGAACCGAGTAGGTGGCCAGCGCATGGCCGGCTGGCGACCAGAGGCGCTCGAGGTCAGCGGCCGCCCGCTTCGGGTCGGACGCGGTCATCGCGGCCAGCCCGGCCGTGAGATCGGATGGCTCGATGTCGAGCCGGTGCCGTGGATATAGGCGGTTCACGAGCGCCAGCCTCCGCCGAGGCCGGTATCAGAGTCAGTTCCGTTCCAGTTTCAATTTGAGTCTCAGGCGTTCGAGCCGCGGCGTGCCTCGATCAGCTTCCTCACGATCGGGCTCGGCTCGGCCGGCTGCCACGCGCGGTAGGCCTCGCGCAGAGGAACCGGCCACTCGAGGTCGAAGTCGACCCGCGTCCCGAACGAGGCGGCGCCGGCGAGCACACGCAGCCCCAGCTCGAGCACCTGCCGACGTGAGGAGCGCGATCTTCGCCTCGTTGAGGCGCTTTTCGAGGGGCGCCCACAGCGGCTCCTCCTCGCCGCGGAACGGCCCGCGACCCTCGTAGTAAGGGCGAAGGCTGCGCGGAAGGAAGCGATAGCTGTCGACGATCATGGGATTTCGAAACATCTTGCGCCGCTCGGCCGCCTTCTCAGACCGAGGCCAGGAACTCCTCAATCGCTTTGTTCACCGGCACGGGATGGGTGATGTTGCTCGAATGGCCGGCGCCCTCCACGCGGACAAGTCCTCTACACGCGCTGAGGTTCGCGCACAGCTTCTCCGCCAGCGGCATGTCAATCGCGACGTCGTCAGTGCCGTGGATGACGACAGCCGGCGCGCGAATCTCGCTCAGGCGGCCGGTGATGTCGTCGCGATCCATGAGCGTCCGGTAGATGTAGGTGAGGGCGCTGGGGTCGAGCTTCCTCCACTTCGCTATCCACCCAGCGGACTCGGGGCGCTTGTTGCCGACGATGATCGCCGCCACCATCTCCAGCAGCTGATCGCTTGGGCCCGACCCGGTCCAGACGTCGTGCATTACGTCGTACTGCTGCACCTTGTCCGGATCCTCCTGCCCCGACTGCGTGTCGATGAGCACCAGCCCCGCGGTTCGGTCGGGGTAGCGCAGCGAGAAACGAAGCGAGATGAAGCCGCCCTGGCTCATACCCCCGACGACCGCGCGCTTCACGTGAAGGTGATCGAGCAGAGCCGCGAGGTCGTCGGCCGAATCCCAGTAGGTGATGGGTTCGCTCGTCGAAACCGTGCTGCCGTGGCCGCGCTGGTCCCACGTGATGACGCGATGGCGCGGGCGAAGCTGGCGGACCTGCGCGTCGAACATCGAGCTGTCCTGCAGGAATCCGTGGCTCAGCACCAGCGCGAGCCCGGCGCCGCCGCTGTCCTCGTAGTGGATGCGCTGCCCCCGCAAGCTCGCGACCGGCACGCGGGCAGCCTACTCCGTTACCGGCGGGCATTAGCCTTAGTCGGAGCATGACCACGAAGATCAGCAAGGCGAAGCTGCAGCAGGCGGCGGCGCTCATGCCGGAGCACGGGCTCGACTGTTGGATCATTTCATTCGCGCGTGAGACCGGCAACCGGCAGGAGCCCCTCGAGTACCTGATCGGCTCCACCATCACGTGGCCGAGCGCCTTCCTGCTGCACCGCGACGGCCGCACTGTGGCGATCGTCGGCAGCGGCGACGTCGGTCACGTGCAGGACACTGGCATCTGGTCCGAAGTGCGCGGTTACGTCGCGTCGCCGCGTGAGGAGCTCGTCAAGCTGCTCGATGAGTGGCGGCCAGAGAAGATCGGCGTCACGTGGAGCGAGGACGACGACACCTCAGACGGCATCACCTACGGCATGTATCGAATGCTTCAGTCGATGCTCGAAGGCACGCCGCACGCGGAGCGGCTCGTCGCGGCGGGCAGGCTGGCCGGCGAGGTGCGCGGACGCAAGCTGCCCGACGAGGTCGAGGCGATTCACTCCGCCATCGCCGCCACCGAGGACCTTTTCAAGCGAATCGAAACCATCCTGCGTCCGGGCATCACCGAGAAGCAGGTGCAGGAGCAGGTGCATCGATGGGTACGCGACGGCGACCTCGGCTTCTCGTGGGAGGATGACATGAATCCCATCGTCGACTTCGGGCCGCTGCGAGCGCCGATGGGCCACAGCTACCCGGGCGACACGGCGCTGGCGCCGGGCCACCTCATCCATGTGGACATGGGACTGCGCCGCCATGGATACGCGTCCGACCTGCAGCGCACCTGGTACTGGCTGCGCGAGGGCGAGACCGAGGCACCCGAGGCCGTGCGCGCTGGGTTTGCTGCAACCCGCGCCGCCCT
Source organism: Chloroflexota bacterium (assembly GCA_005879985.1). Taxonomy (GTDB): domain Bacteria; phylum Chloroflexota; class Dormibacteria; order Dormibacterales; family Dormibacteraceae; genus CF-118. The sequence goes on from VBIA01000132.1 coordinate 2,731, forward strand.
CGATGCGGGAATGGCCGCGTTGCGGCCGGGCCAGGCCGGGCACCAGGTGGACGCGGCGTCGCGAGCCACGGTGATCGAGCATGGATTTCCGGAGCCGCAGTTTGCATTCGGCCATCCCGTCGGCCAGGTCGCGCACGACGGCGGCGCCACGCTCGGCCCGCGATGGGAGCGCTATGGCAAGAGCCCCGACGTGCTGATCCAGCCGGACAACGTCTTTGCCGTGGAGATGGACCTCGAGGTCCCGGCCTACGGCCTTATCGGCCTCGAGGAGGAGGCGCTCGTCAGCGACGACGGCGCGCAGTACCTGTCCAACCCGCAGCGAGAGCTCTGGCTCCTTCCCCGCCGCGGTTAGGACCTGCCGGTTATGCGGCGATTTTCGCAGCGGCGGCCGATTGCAGCGCAGCGATCACGGGCCATGGATTGAAGATCCGCTTGATGCCGTCCAGATCCCAACGCCGTCCGCCACAGATGATCCCAAGGTTGCTCTTGAAGATCCCGCCGTACTGGATCATCCGGACCTGCGAGGCGACGGCCGCAAACACGACTCGCATCGTCGGACTGTCTGCATATGCGAACTGGTAAAGCACCACGTGCTCCCTGGTCACGGCCACCGCGAAGTCCCGGCGCATGCCGGGTACGAGGCCGGTTGGCGGCCAGAGCGCGGTCTCACCGGCGACCATCGGTTCGTCTGGGCCGAAAAGCTCCTCGGTGGCGACCTTCAGCTGTTCGAGCGTCCACTCCCGGTACTCCTTGAACCCACGCCACTGCACGACCATCATGTAGATGGCAAGGAGGTCAATCACCGGCGCGACCACGCCGTCCGGGACGATGCCCACCCCGTAGCTGACGGCGAAAGCGTTGTCGCGCCTGCTGATCAGAGCGCGCGCGTGCGCGAGCTTGCCTGAGCGCTCGAACTCCGTCTGCGGTGTCAGCTCGATCTCTGTCGAGGGCCTCCAGGTCGTGCCGTCCCACCACCAGAACCCGTCGGGCGAGAATTCCCGCATCTGGATCCGAGTATGAGGATGTAGCCCATGAAAGCTGTCGTCTATGAGAAGTACGGGCCGCCCGAGGTGCTGCACCTCGAGGACGTCGAACGCCCGGTGCCGAAGGACGACGAGGTCCTCATCAAGATCCACGCCACGACTGTCAACCGCCTCGACTGCCACACACGCGAGGCAAACCGCAGCAATGGCCGAGTGGTGATGGTCCTGAGCCGGCTCGTCTCCGGGGTTCGCGCACCGAGGCAACGCATCCTCGGCAGCGAGCTGGCGGGCGTGGTCGAACAAGCGGGCAGCGCCGTCTCCGAGTTCAAGGTGGGCGACCGCGTGTTCGGTCTCACCGGAATTGGATTCGGGGCTCACGCCGAGTACCGCTGCATGCGGGAAAGAGGTCGCATCGCGCACATCCCGGAGGCCATGACGTTCCAGCAAGCTGCGCCGATGTGCGACGGCGCGCTCAACGCCCTTTGGTGCTTACGGCTCGCCGACCTGGAGAAGCGCCAGAAGGTGCTGATCTACGGCGCGTCGGGGGCGATCGGCTCCGCAGGCGTGCAGCTGGCGAGGCATTTCAAGACCGACGTCACCGCGGTCTGCGCCACGAAGAATCTCGAGCTCATGAAATCGATCGGAGCCGGCAGGGTCATCGACTATACGAAGGAAGACTTCACGAAGACCGGCGAAACGTACGACGTGATCTTCGACGCCGTCGGCAAGCAAACGTTCGCCAGGTGCAGGGGCTCTTTGAAACCGGGCGGCGCGTACCTCGCCACCGACGGGTTCAGGAACGTCGCCCTTGCCTTGTGGACGTCGAGGTTTGGCGACAAGAAGGTCATCTTCCAGCTGCCTCCTGTTTACGCGAAGGGGGACGTCCTCTTCCTGAAGGAGCTCGCCGAGAAAAAGGAGTACCGGCCGGTTATCGACTCGGTGTACCCGCTCGAGCAGGTCATCGAGGCGACGAAGTACGTCGAGACGCAGCAGAAGACCGGAAACGTGGTCCTCTCGGTCAGCGGCTAGTGATCGGCCGCCGCCATCCAGGCGGCTTGGCAGGCGCGTCCTAGAGTGTTGGTGTGACGTCCACTGCGTACATCTGCATGACCTGCGGCGCGCAGTTCGCTCCGTCTACCACGCCGCCAAGCCGCTGCGACGTCTGCGAAGACGAGCGCCAGTACGTCGGATGGTCCGGGCAGCAATGGGGCACGCTGGACGAGCTGCAGCGCGACCACATCAACGAGATCCGTGAGGATCTCGGGCTGACCGGCATAGGCACGAAGCCCAGCTTTGCCATCGGCCAGCGCGCGCTGCTGGTGAGGTCGCCTGCCGGCAACCTGCTGTGGGACTGCATAACGCTGCTCGACGACGCCACTGCCGCCTCAATTCGCGAGCTCGGTGGCGTGCGCGCCATCGCCATCTCGCATCCGCACTACTACTCGTCGATGGTGGAGTGGAGCCGCTGCTTCAACGCCCCCATCTACCTGCACGCCGCCGATCGCCAGTGGGTGATGCGGCCGGATGATGCGATCCAGTTCTGGTCCGAGGACATCAAGGCGCTGTGGGACGGCATGACCCTGATCCGCGCGGGTGGCCATTTCGAAGGCGGCACTGTGCTGCACCTGCCCGCCGGGGCCGAGGGCAAGGGTGCGCTGCTCGCCGGCGACATCATCACGCCCGCGCAGGACCGGAGGTGGGTCAGCTTCATGTACAGCTATCCCAACTACATCCCGCTGCCCGCCTCGGAGATCGACCGCATCGTCGCAGCCGTCGAGCCGTTCGACTTCGATCGCATCTACGGCGCGTGGTGGGATCGCAACGTGGCGTCGGACGCGAAGGCGGCGGTCAGGCGCTCGGCCGAGCGCTACAAGAGGGCGCTAGGTGGCTGAGCGCTTTGGCAGGCGCGCGATCTTTTTCACGCCGGCGAACTGGCGGTGCGCCTCCAGCGCGCCGTCGAGTGCATCGCGCAGATCGGCGTTGCGGCGCGGGCTGAATCCTTTCTCCCACCACAGGCCCAGCACCCGGAGCACGCCGGCCTTCCGGTCGATGCGCGGCTCGATCCGCCCGACGAAGCGGTCGCCGAACAGGATCGGCAGCACGTAGTAGCCCCAGCGGCGCTTGCCTTCGGGGACGTACACCTCCCAGAGGTAGTCGAAGCCAAAGAGGTCGCGCACCAGGCGCCGGTCCCACACGAGCGGATCCAGCGGCGCGATGAGGGCGACTTGCGGCGGCACGCCCCCGGGAGGCGCGCCCGATGCCAGCTCGCGCTCGGCCTGGTCGAGGAAATGCTCGTCTTCAGCGGGGATGTGCCGCACCTCTCGCTTGCCTTCGATCTGCACCGCCACGAGCTTGCCGTCGGCGATAAGCCGCTCGCGCTGTGGCGGCCGGTCGACCGCCCGTGGTCCCGTTCCAAGTCAGACCTCGCCCGAGCCCGTGGGCCCGAGCAGGCCGTGAGCGCGGTAACGCGAAAGCAGCTTGTGCCGGCGCTGCTCGTCGATCGGATGGCGCTCCCCCAGCAGCTCAGACGGGAACAGCCTCTCGACCAGGTCGTAAACCCTCCGGTTGCCGTCGCGTCGCACGATGCCCAGGATTCCGGCCAGCGCCAGCTGGATCCGCTCGAGCAGCTCGTTGACCAGTGCCTCGTGCTCCTGGAAGGTGGCCTTCTCGAACCGCTCGCGATACAGGTCCCACGAGACCCGGTACCACGGCAGCTCCGAGGTCGGCACCAGGCTCAGGCCCTTGTTGTAGGTCTCGTAGAGCGTGCGCTCGCGATACAGGAGGTCGTCGGTCCACTGCCGTTTGTATCCGTTGATACGCGCGAGCAGAACCAGATCGTGGTTGCGACCCACGATGTCGAGTGGGTCGAACTGCACCGACCCGAGGCGTTCGAAGACGCGCAGCACGCTGGCGGGCTCCGCGGGCAGGGAGCGGGGCGGAGCGAGGAAGTGGCGGAGGACCAGGTAGCGCCGCGCGACCTCGTGCGAAATCGTCCTGGGCATCGCGCGATGCTATTCGAGGCGGCTGCCCGCCGCACAGGAGAGGATCATGCAGATCACGAAGAACAGCGTTAAGACCAACCCCGGACCGAGCGAGTGGTTCACGGGCTCGGTTTACGTCGACAGCGTGGCGGTCCCGTCGGGTCCATCACGCGTGAATGCCAGCAGCGTGCATTTCACACCGGGTGCTCGTACCGCGTGGCACAAGCACCCGAACGGTCAAACCATCTATGTCATCGAAGGCATCGGCCTGGTGCAGCGTCGAGGCGGCTCGATCGAGGTCATCCGACCTGGCGATCGGGTGTTCTTCGAGCCGGGCGAGGATCACTGGCACGGTGCGTCGCCAAACCGCTTCATGACGCACCTGGCCATGCTCGATGTCGACGACCAGGGCAACGCCGCGTCTTGGGGCGATCACGTCAGCGACGCGGAATATTCGGCCGCGCCAGCAATGGGGGAGGACTAGTCACCGATGACCGCATGGACCAAGGACGAGCTTTCGAAAATAGGTGGAGCTGAGGAGGTTGGCGTCGCCGCGGTCACGCGCGACGGCTCGGTTCGCAATCGCGTCACGATCTGGGTGGTTCGTCATGGGGACGACCTCTTCGTCCGCTCGGTCAGAGGACGCGACGGCGCCTGGTTTCGCGCCGTGCAAGGGTCGAAGGATGGCCGGATCTGGGCCGGCCGGCTCGAGCGCGACGTCACGTTCGAGGAGGCAGACTCCGGAATCAACGATGAGATTGATGCTGCTTACCGATCCAAGTACCGTCGGTATGCGGGCCGAATCCTCAACAGCGTCCTTACACCCGAGGCGCGCTCTACGACGCTCAGGCTCGGGTCGCGCCAACCGCGATGAAAGCCGTCATCTGCACGGGCTACGGTCCACCGGAAGTGCTACAGGTCAGGAGCGTGCCGGACCCGCGTCCTCGGAGGAATCAGGTCTGCATTCGGCTCGTGGCCACCTCGGTCACGGCGAGCGACTGCATCGTCCGGGGCCTGAAGCTGCGAGGCAGGTACCGCCTTTTCATGCGGCTCGCATTCGGCTGGCGAGCGCCGAGAAGGGGCATCATCGGCATGATCGCGTCAGGCCGGATCGAGTCCGTGGGCCGCGACGTGAAGGCCTTCAAGGAAGGCGACGAGGTGTTTGGGATGGACGGTTTCCGCGCCGGCGCCTACGCCGAAAAGGTGTGCTGGCCCGCCACCACGCAGCTCGCGCTGAAGCCGTCAAACCTCAGCTTCGAGGAAGCAGCAGCCCTGCCGTACGGTGGCCTGCTCGCGTCATTTTTCATGCACAGGCTCAAGGTTGGTGTGGGCCGGCGGGTGCTGATCTACGGCGCGTCGGGTGCGATCGGTACGTCAGCTGTTCAGCTCGCCAAGCATCTGGGAGCCGAGGTGACTGGCGTGTGCAGCACGGGCAATGTTGATTTGGTGCGGTCGCTCGGAGCCGCGGCCGTCATCGATTACACGAAAGAAGATTTCACACGGAGGGGCGAT
>VBIA01000133.1 GCA_005879985.1 Chloroflexota bacterium
GAGATCCTTTTCGCGGCCCTCGGCATCCTCACCGTCGCGGTGTCGCATCCGTACCTGCAGAAACGCGGGCTGCGCGAGGGCGAGTTCCACATCCTGATCATGGCCGCGGTCATCGGCATGATGGTGCTGGCTTCGGCGACCTCGCTGGTGACCGTCTTCCTGGGCCTCGAGCTGTTCTCGATCGCTCTCTACATCGCCTGCGGCTTCATCCGAGCCGACAGCCGCTCGCAGGAGGCGGCCGCCAAATACCTGCTGGTCGGCGGGTTTGCGAGCGCGTTCGTGCTGTACGGCATGGCGCTCGTCTACGGCGCGTCGGGCACCACGCTCATCCCCGAAATTGCCACGCGCCTGGGCGCCTCCGCCGCCGGCAATCCGCTGCTGGTGCTCGGCATCGTGCTGATGGGCGTGGGCTTCGCCTTCAAGGTGTCCGCCGCGCCGTTCCACATGTGGACGCCCGACGTCTACCAGGGCGCGCCCATCCCGGTGACCGCGTTCATGTCGGTGGGCACCAAAGCCGCTGCCTTCGCGATGATCGTCCGCGTCTTCGCGGGCGGGCTCCCCCACCTCGGTCCCGAGTGGCAGGTGCTGCTCGCGTTCGTGGCCGCGACCAGCATGATCGTCGGCAACCTTCTCGCCATCGCGCAGACCAGCCTCAAGCGGCTGCTCGCGTACTCCGGCATCGCGCAGGCCGGCTACATCCTCGTCGGCGTGATCGCCGGCGGCAAGACCGGGCTCGCGGCCGTCCTCTTCTACCTCTTCATCTACCTGTTCATGAACTTCGGCGCGTTCGCGATCGTGACGCTGCTCGCCGGCCCCGACGCCGACCATGACCGCATCTCCGACCTCGACGGCCTGCACCGGCGCAACCCGCTCATGGCGATCCTGATGACCGTATTCATGCTTTCGCTCGCGGGCTTCCCGCCGTTTGTCGGCTTTTTCGGCAAGCTGTTCCTGTTCACCGCCGGCGTGAACGCGGGCTACACGTGGCTGGTGGTGCTCGCGGTGCTGATGAGCGTGGTGTCTGTCTACTACTACGTGCGAGTGCTCGTGCCCGTGTGGTCGCCGACGGCGCGCTCGGACGACCTGCGCGCTCCGCTCAGCACAACCGCGGCGATCGCGATCAGCGGCGTCGCTTCGATCCTGCTCGGCCTGTACCCGACGCTGATCCTGCTCGAAAGCCAGGTCGGAGTGGTCCCGATCGCGGGCCGCTAGGCTCGCAGTCTCTCGAGCGCGGCTGCCAGCCGCCGCCCGCGGGTCTCGGGCTTCTTCGCTTCCTCCAGCGAGCGCGCGATCTCCTTGCGGTTCGTGTACGAAAGAGCCTCCCACGCGGCGGCTGTCTTGCGATCTCGCGCCAGCGCCCTCTGCAGGTCTTGCGGCACCGTCACTGTGCGAGGCTCGGTGTCCAGCTCGAGCTCGATGGCGATCGAGTCGCCCTGGCCCACGCCAGCCTGCGCCTGGATCGACTTCAGCACCCCAAGGCAGTAGGTGCCATCGCCCATCGGCATGAGCGATCCGCGATACGGGATGCCCGCGATCCTTGCCTTCACCTTTGGCATGCCCTTGAGCCCGAGCTCCCTGGCGACTCTGGCGGGCACGGGCACGAGCGTGCCGCCGCCGCCACGCGGCGTCGCCGTGAGCTTGCCACTGAATCGAATCATCCGGGCGGTGTAGATCCCTTCGGGAACGGGCGCGGGTACGGCCCTGGTGTGTACGCAGCGAACGCCGGCTGCGCGGCGAAGAAGCCGCCGATGGCGTTGTCCTGGGATCCCAGCGCCAGCGCGGTGGCATTCAGCGCCGCGGGCCGGAGCGAGTCGTCATCCCAGCGGCCGCTGTTCAGCCGGTTGAGCATCACCTTGATCAGCGAGATCACCTCAGCCGAGGTAAACGCGCAGTGGCCGGCGCGGTGCACGAAGGCCTGGCGCAGCAGGTCCTGCTTCCCGGCGGACCGCACGATGTCGGCGTAAGCGGTCTCGTCCTGCGGGACCACCAGGCCGTCCGCGGTCGTGTGTGCGGTGAGTACCGGCACCGTGATCGCGCCGTCGAAGCTGATGTACCGGTCCAGGTACGCCACCGCGCGCGCATTCGGCTTGATGGTGGCGCCGGCGTTCAGGGCCGCGAGGTCCGAGTTCAGGTCGAGACCTGCGTCGCGATACAGCGTGGTCACCTCGTCGTGATAGGGCGAGTTCTCCAGCTGGCGCCTGTAGTCGACGCCGGCGTTCCAAGAGGGGTTGCCGCCCGCGCGCCTCTCCAGCTCGGCGCGGTAGCCGAACGCGAACGGAAAGTCGACGCGCGACTCCCACAGCGCCTGCGCCGCCGCCTGCGCCGCGTAGTCGGTGGGCGCGGGCTCGGGTTGCGTCGGCAGGAACCATCCGGGAATTCCGGCGAGCGCGGCCATCAGCGCGATCCGGGCCTTGCCGGCCGCCGTCTGGCCCGCCTTGGCCATCAGGTCCGCGGCCAGCTTGATGTTGGCTTCGGGATCGGTGATGTTGACGACCTGCAGAGGCGATCCTGGCGCCAGCAGGGTCTTGAACGCATACGCGGAGTCGAGGCCGGTGTTCCACGCCGCCACGCCGCCAGCAAGCACGCCGCACAGCGGCATGGCGCCGGCGAAGCGGTCGGGGTACGCCTGGATCAGGCCGGCGGTGATGATCCCGCCCAGCGACACGCCGACCGCGACCACGCGCTTGGGCTTGCCGACGTGCGCGTCGAAGTAGTCGAGCAGCGCGACCTGGTCGCGCAGCGCTTCCTCGATGGCCCAGCCGGTCGAGCTGTAGGACGAGGCGGCGAGCGCGTACCCGCCCGCGAGCAGCCACTGGCCGGTGACCGGATCGGGGGACGCCGACGAGGGATTTGTGCTTCCCGGCGCGACGTACCCGTGGCTGTAGAGGAAAAGCGTCCCGTTCCAGGGCTGGGGCACGTCGATCGTGAATTTCGCCGCGCCGATGGAGCCGGTGAGCACGTTCGGTGTCGCAGGCGTCGAAGACGCGGTCTTCTGCGTGCTGCTGTTCGAGCACGCGACCAGCAGCACGAGAGTCACCACCAGGGCCAGGGACCTGCACATCAGATGTTGGATCGCGACTGGCCCCCGTCCACCGCCACGCACGCGCCGTTGACGAGGCTCGCCTGCTCGGAGCAGAGGAACGCAACCACGTTCGCCACCTCGGGCACGGATCCAAAGCGCTTCAAGGGAAGGTCGCGCCAGATGAACTCGGCGATCCCTTCCGGATCCTGTTGCTGCCGGCGGTCCCAGCCGCCACCCTCCCACAGGACGGAGCCGGGCGCGACGCAGTTGACCGTGACGCCACGCGACGCCACCTCGCGCGCGAGCGATGTGACCACGCTGATCTCGGCTGCCTTCGCGGCGTTGTACGCGGGCGCACCGCCGGACTCGCGGCCGTACACGGACGAGATCACGACGACGCGGCCCCAGCCCCGCTCGAGCATCGAGGGCAGGACGAGCTGCGTCATGCGGACGCTGACACCGACGTTGCCGGTGAACGCGTCCTCGAAATCGCCTGCGGTCGTGTCGCTCCAGCTGCTGCCGGAGCGCGTGCCGAGGTTGTTGACCAGGATGTCGATCGGGCCGAGGTTGTGGATGGTCGAGTCGACGGCATGACGGCATCCCGCTTCGGTGAGGAGGTCTGCCGCGACGCCCAGGCCGTTCAGCGTTTTCGCCACGCTCTCGACGTCAGCCTCAGTCCGCGCCGCGACCGCGACGCGCGCGCCTTCGGCGGCCAGCGCCTGCGCGATCCCGAGCCCGATGCCGCGCGTGCCGGCGGTGACCAGCGCGACGCGGCCGCCGATGCCCAGATCCATGGCAAGGCATGCTAGCGAGAACGTGGCCGTGATCCTTCCGCCCGGCGCCATCAACACCGGCGACCCGGTCGAGCCGCGCCCGAGCGCGACGGTGCTGCTGATCCGCGGCTCGCGCCCGTTCGAGCTGCTGCTCGTGCGCCGGCCGGGCGGCGCGGATTTCGCGCCCGGCGCATATGTGTTTCCGGGTGGGACCGTGCACGCGGATGACCGCGGCGCGTCAGATGAGATCAAGGCCGCCGCCACCAGGGAGCTGTTCGAGGAAGCGGGCATCCTGCTGGCGCGACGCGGGCGGTCGCTTGCCAGGGGGAGCGACTGCGACGCGGTGCGCGCGGGCGTCGAGCGCCGAGAAACCTTTGCAGCCGCGCTGGCGGGCTGCGGCCTTGAGCCCGCATTCGACCGGCTCGTCTTGACGGCGCGCTGGGTCACCCCCTCGGTTCTCAGCCGGCGCTACGACGCGCGGTTCTACCTCGCCCGGATGCCCTCGGGCCAGAAGGTCGTGCCGCAGGAAGGCGAGGTCACAGGCTGGCTGTGGGCCGCGCCGGAGCGCGCGCTGCATGACCCGGACATCACGCTGGTCTACGCGACGCGATCAGTGCTGGAGACGATCGCGACAGGCGAGTCGGCGACCGAGCTGTTCAAACGCGCGCGCGGTCAGCGCGAGGTGCCGATCGTCGAGCCGCGGATGGTCGAGACCGAGTCGGGCTGGGTCGTCCAGCGGTAAAACTCACGGTTTGTATACAAACGCGGCATTGAAGTGCGTTTGAAATGCCCGTTTGTATACAGCCGCGGGTTTGAGGTCTAGCGCCAGAGGTCGCGCCAGCGGTTGTACTGGATGACCTCGACGCCGCCCTGGCGCAGCGTGTCGAGCCCCGCCGGGTCGCGGTAAGCCTCGCGGTAGTAGACGCGCGCGACGTTGGCGTTGATGGCCATCTTGGCGCACATCACACACGGCGACGCGCTGACGAACATGACCTTGCCCGCCAGCTGCGCGCCGGCCTTGATGAGGGCGTTTTGCTCCGAATGAAGGCAGCCGCACGCGCCCGGCGTTGCGGTATCGCAGCGGTTGGGCAGGCCGCGGGCGTTGCCGTTGTAGCCGATGCCCAGGACCTGGGTGAGATCGGGCGTGGTGATCACGGTTCCGACTTGCAGGCGGGCGCAGGTCGAGCGCTTGGCGAGCTCCTCGGCCATGCGCATGTAGACCTCCTCCAGGGGGATCCGGTCGGGCGCCTGGCCGGCCTCGGAAATGGGCTTGATCTCCGCCATCGCGTCCATGTTAACGACCTTGTATGTACCCAGCTTTCGGACTAAAATCCCCCATATGTCGGCGCTAGAACTGTTGTTCGCACTTCTTCTGGTATGTGTATTGGCCTCCATAGGGGGCGTGGCGTGGCTCGTCTGGAGCCTCGTGCGGCGCGCCGACGGCCAGGCCAGGGACGTCGCCGACCTGCGCACCAGGCTCGAGCGCGGGGACGTCACCCAGGACGCCCAGGCCGCCGAGCTGCGTGAGCGGCTGAGCCAGACCCAGTCCGTTGTGGAAGGGCTTCGCTCGGCGATGGCGGCGCGGCAGCCGGTGGAGGAGGACGCGCGCGCGAGCCTGCGCCACATCGAGAGCGTCATCGCCGGCAGCTCGACGCGTGGCGCCGCGGGCGAGAACATCCTCGAGGAGGCGCTGCGACCCCTTCCGCCGGAGATGCTCCAGCGCAATGTCTGGGTGGGCGGCAAGGTCGTAGAGCTGGGCCTGCGGTTGCCGGGCGGCAAGCTGCTGCCGATCGACTCCAAGTGGGTTTCGAGCGGCGCGCTCGAGCAGCTCTCAAACCCGGCCCTCGACGCGCCGCGGCGAACGCAGCTCGCCGGCCAGGTCGAGCGCGAGGTCGAGCGGCGCGTGCGCGAGGTGAGCCAGTACATCAACCCCGAGATCACCTCGACGTTTGCGCTGGCGGTCATCCCCGACGCCGCATACGACGTGTGCCGCAGCTCCATCGTCGACGCGCACAGGCGCCACGTGATGGTGGTGGGCTACGCATGGCCCTCCCCTACCTGCTGACGCTTTACCAGCTGCACCTCCAGTTCGCGCGCACGGTGGACATGGAGAAGATGCAGTCGGCTCTCATCGACGTCGAGCGTCACCTGGACGTGCTCGAAGGCATCCTCGAGAACAAGCTGCAGCGGGCCGTGACCATGCTCCAGAACGCCTACGGCGAGGGCAAGCAGGTGTCGGCCCGGATCCGGGCCTCGGCCGAGAGTATCCAGATGGCCGAACCGGCCCCAGAGGCCGTCCCGGAGATTTCCACAGACTCCTTCTCGCTTGCCCTGCTCGACCCCGTTCGTTAGGGGCCTTTATGCACGCGAATCCACAGGGAAAACCCAGGCTGTGCCCATTCGACCCGCAGGCTTATCCACAGGTATTCCACCTACATGTGGGGTCTCGACGGGTGAGGACACCTAATATCTTGTGTTCAGGGCTTGACAAGGCAAAATCCGC
>VBIA01000167.1 GCA_005879985.1 Chloroflexota bacterium
GTCGGTCTCGATCTCGCGTCGGTGCCAGGCGCTCACACGTACGAGAACGGGGTTATCGAGTCGGGTCTCGTCCGTCTCGTGGGTATCTGGGGACATGGTGCGCTGTACCTGACCAGCGCACCCACCGAGGCATCGCCAAAAGACCGCACGCCATATCCGGAATGCCCACAAGAGCCGAGCGATGCGGCGGTGCCGAATCCGCCGCCCTGGGCTCAATCGATCTTTTCCGACCGCGCCCTGCTGAAGGCGCACGGGATTCAGATCCTCGAGTTCGGCGTGTGCCAGGGCAGTCTGTTCATCGTCGTTTACGTCGCGGATCGCGAGACCGTGAATTTCCTCGCCAAGCGCTACGCCCCCGCCAAAGTCGCCGGGTGGATGCAGCCGGTCCCCTACCCGAGACGCGCCGGCGTCTAGGATCAGCGACAGAGTCATGGCGACTCGGGTCCGCTGGTTGCTTCTGGCGATTCTTCTGGCAGGCGCTTCTTGCGCCACCCCGGCGATTGGTCCGGCTGCCAGACCGCTTTACACGGTGACCGCCACAGTCATGGCAGTGCCAGGAAAGACTGTCAACGCGTGCGCGTTCGAGCCGCTGCCCTACCCGCCGATCGGCTGCGGTGGCGCGCAGGTCGTCGGTCTCGACCTCGCGTCGGCGCCGGGCGCTCACACGTACAGGAATGGGGTTGTGGAGACGGGTTTAGTCCGTCTCGTAGGTGTGTGGAAACAGGGCGTGCTCAACCTGACGAGCCCACCCACGGCGGCGTCGCCAAAAGACGCGACGCCAACGCCGCAATGCGCGCAGGACCAGGGCGACGCGGAGGTGCCGAATCCGCCGCCATGGGCTCAATCGATCCTGTCTGACGACGCTCTGCTAAAGGCGCACAGCATTCAGCTCCTCGGCTTCTACGTGTGCCAGGGCAGTCTGTTCATTGCGGTAACGGTCGCGGACCGCGAGACCGTGGATTTCCTCACCAAGCGCTACGCCCCCGCTCGGGTTGCCGGGTGGCTGCGGCCGGTCTCCTAGCCGAACCTCGCCGCGTAGGCGGTCTCGTTGCACGCGCGCAGCTCTGCCTCGGTCATCCCCATCCCGGCGGCCAGCTCGAACTCTCGGCTGAGCGTCGTGCCGGCGACAGTGCGTGAGTCGGTGCTGATCGTGCATCTCACGCCTGCTCGCACCAGGCGAGGCAGCGGATGCTCGGCCAGCGCCGGCACGGCCTTGCACTTCCAGTTGGCGGTCGGGCACATGTCGAGGACGACTCCTTCCGACCGGATGCGCTCGACGATGCGCGGCTCCCGCGCGCCGATCACTCCGTGGGCGACGCGCTCGACGCCGAGAGCGAGTGCCTCTTCGACATTCTTCGGATCGCCCGCTTCGCCCGCATGGCACGTCAGCCGCAGGCCGGCCGCGCGGGCGGCCTCGAACGCCGGCCGCTGGGGGCCTGCCGGGAAGCGGATCTCGTCGCCGGCCAGGTCGAAACCGACCAGGCCTCGGCCGGCGTAGCGGCCTGCTTCTCGCGCCAGCGCGACGTTGTCCTCGACCGAGTGCTGGCGCATGGCGCATACGATGGCCACCGCTCGTATAGGCCCGGACGCGAGCCCCGCTAGCACGCTTTCGATCACCTGCGGCACCGTCAGGCCGCGCCGCAGGTGCAGCCGGGGCGCCCAGCGCACCTCGAGGTAGTCGATGTCCTCGGCCGCAGAGTCGACGCAGACCTCATAGGCGATGCGCTCGAGCGTCGCTTGCGTCTGCATCACGGCGATCGCGTCGTCGAAATAGCCGATGTACTCGGCCTGCGACGGGCAGTCGTCAGGCGCGACCATCCGGGGCGGGCGGCCGAAGTCCCCCAGCTCGGCGGCGGTCGAAACGCGAACAGCACCGTCGAGATGACAGTGCAGCTCCGCCTTGCGCCACGTCAGAAAGTCCAACAGAGGAAAATTGTCATACAGTGAGCGACCCCCATTCGTTGATCCTCGCGCGCCAACTCACCAAAAGATTTGGCGACCTGACGGCGGTCGACGGTATCGACTTCGAGGTCGCCAAAGGCGAGGCGTTCGGCTTCCTCGGGCCGAACGGCGCCGGCAAGACATCGACCATGCGCATGATCGGCGGCGTCTCGCCGGTCACTTCCGGCCTGCTCACTATCTTCGGCCTCGACCCGGCCCGGCATGGACCGACCATCCGTGCCCGCCTCGGCGTGGTGCCTCAGGCCGACACGCTCGACCTGGAGCTCACCGTCCGCGAGAACCTGATGATCTACTCGCGCTACTTCGACCTGTCCTGGCGCGAAGGTGCGCGGCGCGCCGACGAGCTGCTCGAGTTCGTGCAGCTGAAGGAGCGGTCGAGGGACAAGGTCGACGAGCTCAGCGGCGGCATGAAGCGGCGGCTGACCATCGCCCGCGCGCTGATCAACTCGCCCGAGCTGCTCCTGCTCGATGAGCCCACCACCGGACTGGACCCGCAGGCGCGGCACCTGGTGTGGGACCGGCTCTACCGGCTGAAGCAGCGCGGCGTGACGCTGGTGCTGACCACTCACTACATGGACGAGGCCGAGCAGCTGTGCGACCGCCTGGTCGTGCTGGACAAGGCGCGGATCGCGGCCGAGGGGTCTCCGCGCGAGCTGATCGACAGATACTCGACGCGCGAGGTGCTCGAGCTGCGCTTCCCCATCGACGAGCAGCCGTCGCTCGACGGCAAGCTGAATGACATTGCCGAGCGGATCGAGGTGCTACCCGACCGCGTCCTGCTCTACACCAGCGACGGCGACGAGGCGATCGCCGCGGTGCGTAAGCGAGGGTTGCAGCCGGAGACCGCCCTGGTGCGGCGCAGCACGCTCGAGGACGTGTTCCTGCGCCTCACCGGCAGGAGCCTCGTCGACTGATGTCGCTCATGGCCGGCACGCTGCACGTCGTCGAGTACAACGCGCTGGTGTTCCGGCGCATCTGGCGCGGGTCGATCGCTGTCTCGTTTTTCACGCCGCTGTTCTTCCTGGCTGCGATGGGCGTCGGTCTCGGCGGCCTGGTGAACCGGAGCAGTGGCGGCGTCAACGGCGTGCCCTACCTCGATTTCCTTGCCCCTGGCCTCATTGCGGCCGCCTGCATGCAGACGGCGGCCATCGAGGCCACGTACCCGATCCTCGCCAAGATCATGTGGGACAAGACCTACGAGGCGGCGCTCGCAACCCCGGTTACGATCCCTGACCTGATCCGCGGCGAGGTCGTCTGGACCACCATCCGGATGTTCATCGTCGCGGCCATGTTCTGGATCGTGATGTATCTCTTCGGCGTCGGCCACTCGCTGGAGGCGCTGCTGGCGATCCCTGCAAGCGTTCTCACCGGTCTCGCCTTCTCGTCGACCATCATGGCTTTCACAGCCACGCGCCGGAACGACAGCGGATTCGCGGCCATCAACCGGTTCGTGATCATTCCGCTCTACCTGCTCGGCGGCACGTTCTTCCCGATCGCCAAGCTGCCGCTGGCGCTCCAGGCGCTGGCGTGGGCGACACCCCTCGCGCACGGTGTGGCCCTGACCCGCGGCGTGGTGCTTGGGAACATCAACGCGCCTGAGGCGGCGCTGCACGCGTTGGTGCCGCTCGCTTACTTCGCCGGCGGGCTGCTCATCGCTCGCGCTCTGCTCGTGAAACGACTCGCCAAATGAGCGTTCTCACTCGCCGCACAGCGCCTGTGCGAGTGCCCACGCGCTCGTTCCACATGGTCGAGCGCAACGTCATGGCCTACCGCCACAACTGGATCGTGATCCTGTCCGGATTCTTCGAGCCGGTGCTGTACCTGCTCGGCATCGGATTCGGCCTCGGCTCGCTGGTGCCGGCCGTCTCGACGGGCGGCGGGCACACGGTGAGCTACGCGATGTTCGTCGCGCCCGCGCTGATGGCCACGTCGGCGATGAACGGCGCCGTGTACGAGTCGACCTCCAACTTCTTCTACAAGCTCCGGTACGCAAAAACCTTCGAGGCCGTCATCCAGACCCCTGTCGGCGTCGAGGACGCAGCCATGGGCGAGGTGATCTGGGCGGTCATTCGCGGCTGCCTCTACTCGATCGGGTTCGTGATGATCATGCAGGCCCTCGGATTGATCGCCTCACCCTGGGGGGGCGTGCTGTCGGTGCTGGCCGCGCTGTTGATCGGCTTCGCTTTCGCAGCGCTGGGCACCGCCATCACAACGTTCATGCGCCAGTGGCAGGACCACGAGATCGTCACGCTGGGGCTGCAGCCATTGTTCCTTTTCTCGGCCACATTCTTCCCGATCACGGTGTATCCGCCGATCCTGCAGGCGTTCGTCGCGGTGACGCCGCTCTACCGCAGCATCCACCTGATCCGCGGCTTGACCACCGGCCAGATCGACGTCGGCCTGCTCGTCGATGTGCTCTATCTCGTGCTGCTTGGCCTGGTCGGTGTGGCCGTGGCTTCGGTGCGCCTGCGGCGGCGACTGCTTAAGTGAGCGTGTAGATCCCGGGCAGCTCGCGATACAGGCCCGCGTAGTCGAGCCCGTACCCGATCACGAAGCGGTCGGGGATGACGAATCCGGTGAAGTCGATCTTCGTCTCGACCTCGCGCCGCGCGGGCCGATCCAGCAGCGCGGCCAGCCGCAGCGACGCGGGCCTCAGCTTGCGCAGACGCCTCTCGATCGCGCTGACCGTTCGTCCGGAGTCGATGATGTCCTCGATCAGCAGCACGTGCCGGCCGACGAGCGGGCCTTCGACCATATGCGCCAGCCGCAGCTTGCCCGGCGCCGTGCCCGACCCGTAGCTCGCCGCGCTGACAAACTCGAGCTCCGCGGGGATGCTGAGGCTGCGAAGCAGGTCGGCGGCGAAAACGGTTGCGCCTTTGAGGATGACCACGAGCACAAGCGGCGTGTCGATGTCCGCGTAGACCTCGGAGATCTCACGGCCCATGTCCTCGACACGCTTGGCGATGCGCTCGGCCGAGATGAGCGCCCGGCCGGTGCCCTTTTTGAGGGCGGGCTCGGGGGGCGCGCTGGTCTCTGGCATCAGAGCTATTACACCCTGATCCGGGTCCTGCGCGCTCGTCCGCGTCTGCGCCATAGTTGACGCTGGCAGATGGACGAGAAGCCTCGCGAGGTTGTCCGCTATCGCTACCGGTATCGCCGGTTCGGCTGCGGCGGCGGTTTCTTCCTGGTGCTGACGGTCGGGATCGTGATGGCGCTCTTCAACCTGGCCATCAGCATCGGCATCTCGGTGCGTGTGCCGCTTACGAGCGCCAACTTCACCATCGCGGCGTCGATCGGGCAGAAGGACAAGGCGGTCGCCGCGCTGCCCTCATACACCGAAGGCCGGCTGGGCGGGAACCAGAATGTGTTCAACAACTCGACGACGATGACGATCGGGCCCGCCGAGGGCACGGCGATGGTGGTCCTCGGCCGGCAGGACGGCGCGCCCGTTTTCGACCTGCATCTCGACGTGCGCTAGGTCCAGAGAGAGATTCCCTTCGCTTGTATACAAACGCGGGTCGGAACGACCTAATTCAGCGCGTTTGTATACAAACCGCGCGGGCGCTACACCCCGATGGGGTGCCAGACCGTCTTCATCTCCATGAACGCTGTGATCAGCTGCGGGCTCATCTCATCCGCTCGATGCTTGACCACGCGCTTCACGTTGTCGGCCGCGGCCTTCTCGATCGATGCGACCTCTTGCGGCGTGCAGCCTGCGACGTCGATCGCGTTCACGTCCATGTGCGACGCGAGCCACGGCAGCAGCTCCTTGCGATAACCGGCGAGCACGTTCACCACGCCGCCTGGCAGGTCGCTCGTGGCGAGCACCTCGGCCAGCGTCAGGCCGGGCAGCGGGTGTGACTCGGGCACCAGGACGACCACCGTGTTGCCGCCGCACAGCGCGGGCGCGATGCGCCGCACCAGGCCGGCAAGCGCGGGCTCTTCCGGTGCGACGATGCCAACAACCCCGGTCGGCTCCGGGATCGTGAAGTTGAAGTACGGCCCGGCGACCGGGTTGGTGTTGCCCGCGACCTGGGCCAGCTTGTCCGTCCAGCCCGCGTACCAGACCAGCGCCTCGACCGCTTGCTCAACCTCGCGGCCAGAGGCGCGACCGCCGCCGAGCACCTCGACGAACTGAGAGCGGCGGCCATCGAGCATCTCGGCCGCGCGGTAAAGGATCTGGCCGCGGTTCATCGCCGTGCGCGCCGACCAGCCGCCGAGGGCCGAGCGCGCTGCCCGCACCGCGTCGCGCAGGTCCTTGCGCGAGCCGCGCGGCACGTTGACCGAGCCCTCGGGTCTATACGCACGGCCCGACTCGGAGCGCACGAACTCGCCCCCGATGTACAGCTTGTAGGTCTTGCGGACGTCCACGATCAGTTGAGCTCCAGGTAGGGCAGCAGCCCGTGCAGCCCGCCCTCGCGGCCGTAGCCCGACTCCTTGTAGCCGCCGAATGGCGAGGTCGGGTCGAAGCGGTTGAACGTGTTCGCCCACACGACCCCCGCGCGCATGCGCTCGGCCATCCACAGGATGCGCGAGCCCTTGTCAGTCCAAACGCCCGCCGACAGCCCGTAGGGCGTGTTGTTCGCCTTCTCCACCGCCTCGTCCGGCGTCCGAAAGGTCAGCACCGACAGCACCGGGCCGAAGATCTCCTCGCGCGCGATCCGGTAAGACTGCGAAACGTTCGTGAACAGCGTGGGCGGGAACCAGTAGCCGCGCTCCGGCAGCTTGCATTCGGGCTGGTACAGCTCGGCGCCTTCCTCGACGCCCGATTCGACGAGACCCGCGATCTTCTCCAGCTGCGCCTTCGAGTTGATGGCGCCGATGTCCGTGTTCTTGTCCAGCGGGTCACCAAGCCGCAGCGTGCCGAGCCGGATCTTCAGCTTCTCCAGCAGCGGCTCGAAGATGGACTCCTGCACCAGGAGCCGGCTGCCCGCGCAGCACACGTGACCCTGGTTGAAGTAGATGCCGTTGACGATGCCCTCGACCGCGGCGTCCAGGGGCGCGTCCTCGAAAACGATGTTGGCCGCCTTGCCGCCGAGCTCCAGGGTCAGGCGCTTGCCCGTCCCGGCCAGCGATCGCTGGATGAGCTTGCCCACCTCGGTCGAGCCCGTGAACGCGACCTTGCGCACGGCCGGGTGAGACACGACCAGCGAGCCCGTCTTGCCGGCGCCCGTGAGGATGTTCACCACACCGTCGGGCAGCTCAGCCTGCATACAGATGTCGGCAAAGAGCAGCGCCGACAGCGGCGTGGTCTCCGCGGGCTTCAGCACGACCGTGTTGCCGGCGGCCAGCGCAGGCGCGATCTTCCACGCCAGCATCAGCAGCGGGAAGTTCCACGGGATAACCTGGCCCGCGACCCCGATCGGTCGCGGCTTGACGTTCGGGAACGCCCACTCAAGCTTGTCCGCCCAGCCCGCGTAGTAGAAGAAGTGGGCGGCGCTCAAAGGGATGTCGACGTCGCGGGACTCCTTGATCGGCTTGCCGCCGTCCATCGTCTCCACCACGGCGAGCTCGCGCGCGCGCTCCTGCAGGATGCGCGAGATCCGGAAGAGGTAGCGCGCACGGCGCGAAGGACCGATGCGCGACCACGAGTCGAACGCCTTTGACGCCGCCTTGACGGCGCGGTCGACGTCGACCTCGTCGGCCTCGACCACCTCCGACAGCTTCTCCTCGTTCGAGGGGTTGATTGTCGGGAATCGCTTCTGGCTGTGCGCCTTCACCATGCGGCCGCCGATGAAGAGGTCGTAGCGCTTCTCGATCTTCACGTGATCGGTCGACTCGGGCGCGGGCGCGTACTCGAATCTCTGTGTCGCGAGCTCGATCCGTGAACGCTTTGCTATCGCCATCGGCTAATCGATCGTGAAGTAATCCATGGACTGCTAGGCGCCGCTGCGTTCCTTCTCGATCTGCATCAGCACATCGTTCAACAGGCTGGACGCGCCCAGGCGAAACCGCTCCGGCGTCATCCACTCAGGGCCGAGCGTCTCGTACAGGACGACGAGGTACGCGATCGCTTGCTTTCACCGGCAGCGTTGCCGCAGGCTGCACCTTGCCGGTCGACGTCTTGATGAAGTCGGCGCCGGCCGCCATGGCCAGGATCGACGCGCGCCGCACGCTGTCATACGTGCCCAGTTCGCCGGTCTCGACGATGACCTTCAGGTGCGCATCGCCGCACGCCTCTTTCACCGCGACGATCTCGTCGTACACCTTCTGGTAGTCGCCCGACAGGAACGCGCCACGGTCGATGACCATGTCGACCTCGTCCGCGCCCGCGGCCACGGCCTGCTGCGTCTCGTCGATCTTCAGCGAGAGGAAGCTCTGGCCGGAAGGAAAGGCGGTCGCCACCGAGGCCACGCGCACGCCGCTCGAGCCGAGATGCTCGCGGGCGTCCGCCACGCGCGCCGGGTAGATGCAGATTGCCGCGACCGACGGGATCGTGGGGTCGCCCGGCTTGGGCCGGATCCCCTTCGCGCACAACGCGGCGATCTTGCCGGGCGTGTCCATGCCCTCGAGCGTGGTCAGGTCCATGCACCGGATCGCGAGATCGAGCGCCCACAGCTTGGAGGCCTTCTTGATCGAACGCTTGGCCAGCGAGGCGGCCCGCTCCTCGGCGCCCACCTGGTCGACGCTGCGCACGCCGCGCATGAGTGAACCGAGGTGGGAGAGGGAAAGCGCCGTCGCCACGCCGTCAATACTAGGAGCGCGTCCCGTCTGGTAGATTTGCCGCCAACAGAGGGGAGTAGCTGATTCCCTTCGCCGGTCCCGTCAGGACGGTGGCAACACCCGGGACGGCGGCGGACACCGCGGTCCGCGGCAAGACCTCTGATCGAATTTCGAGAGGAGGCTTATGCCCGAGAAGCGAGGTCCACAGCAACCGGAGGCTCTGGGCACAGCCGCCCTGGTGCGCGCGGCGCTGGCCGTGCTGGCGGTCGTCGCGGCGGTGCTTGTGCTCATCCGCCTGAGCGAGCTCGTCTTCGTGTTCGTGATCGCCGTCGTGCTCTCAGAGGGCCTGCGCCCGGCGGTCGACCTGCTCCAGAGGCGAGGCCTCCACCGCGAGCTCGCACGCGCGCTCGTCTACGTCATCCTCATCGGTCTGATCGCGGCATCGATCGCCGTGCTGTCGCGGCCGGTCGTCGTCCAGGCTAGAGCTGTGTTCGCCGCGCTGCCCACATACCAGGCGGAGCTGCAGCACGCGCTCGACCAGCTTTCGCTGGAAACCAGTGTCTCCTCCGCCGTGAGCGACGCCGCAGGCACGCTCGCGCGGACCGGGTTCAGCTTCGCTGCCGGACTGGCCCGCGGTTTGGTCGACGCCGTGATCGTGCTGCTGCTCAGCTTCCTCTGGATCTCCGCGGGACCGCGTCTCGGCGCGTTTCTGCACGGACTGATTCCGCCCGGCAGCCGCGAGCTCGCGGGGCAGATGTGGTCGCAGATCGCGGGCGGGTTTGCCGGCTACGTGCGCGGCGTGGCGGTCAACATGATCGTGATCGGCGTGCTGACCGGAACCGCGGCCTGGCTGCTCGGCCTGCCCGCGCCGGCGCTGCTCGGCGTCCTCGCCGGCCTCACCGAGATGATCCCTCTGGTCGGGCCGATCATCGGCGCCGTCCCCGCTGTGCTGCTCGGGTTCACCATCTCGCCCTACTACCCGCTGATCGTCGCGGGTGTCTACCTCGTCATCCAGCAGGTCGAGGCGCACACGCTGGTTCCGCTGGTGATGCGCCAGGCGGTCGGACTGCAGCCGCTGGTCATCGTGCTGTCGCTGGCCACCGGCGCCGCCGTCGGCGGTGTCGGCGGCGCGCTGATCGCGGTGCCCATCGCTTTCGCGACACAGGTCGTAATCGTCCAAGCAGTCGCGCCCGCGGTCCGCCGGAGGTACGCCACCTGATGTCGCGCCTTCCCACGCCTTCGCTGCGCTGGCTTCTCGTGTTCGTGCCGATATCGATCGGCGCGGAGATCTCCGGCATGGAGGTGCTCACGTTCATCACCTCGGCGCTGGCCATTGTGCCGCTGGCCGGGCTCATCGGTGAATCGACCGAGCAGCTGGCGGTACGCCTCGGACCTCAGCGCGGCGGCCTGCTCAACGCGACCATGGGCAACCTGACCGAGCTCATAGTCGGCGTCTTCCTGATCGCCGCCGGCGAGTTCACGGTGGTGAAGGCCACGCTAATCGGTTCGATCGTTGGCAACCTGCTGCTCGTGCTCGGCCTGTCGTTCGCCGCGGGCGGCGTGCGCCACAAGACCATGGAGTTCAACCCTCAGGCGGCGGGCGTCCACGGGACGTCGCTGCTGATCGCCGTGGCGGGCCTGGTCGTGCCGGCGCTGCTGATCGTGACCTCACCGGACGTCGGCTTTTCTGGCAAGGAGGTCGTCAGCGCGGTGGTGGCAGGTGTCCTGGTGATGCTCTACCTGGCCGCCCTCGTCTTCACGCAGATCACCCACGCGCACCTCTTTCATGTGCCGGCCCGCGGCGAGGTCGCGACGTGGTCGACGAACTGGGCACTGGGAGTGCTGACGGGGTCGGCGGTGCTCGTCGGCATCGAGTCCGAGTTTCTCGTCAGCTCGCTGCACCCGGCGATCACGGCGCTTCGCATCCCCGCCGTCTTCGTCGGCCTCATCCTCATCCCGGTCATCGGCAACGCGGCCGAGCATGCGTCGGCCGTCTTCTTCGCGATCAAGAACCGCCTCAACGTGACGCTCGAGATTGCCGTCGGTTCGTCGACGCAAGTCGCGATGTTCGTGGCGCCTGTGCTGGTGTTCGTCAGCCTCCTCATCGGCCACCCGATGGACTTCATCTTCACCGGCTTCGAGATCGCGGTGGTCGGCATGGCCACTCTCATCGTCATCGTCATCTCGCTAGACGGGCGGACGAACTGGCTCGAAGGTGTGCAGCTGCTGGGCGCTTACCTCGTGATCGCGATCAGCGCTTACTTCGTCTCCATTTGAGAGAGATCCTGCGCAGCCGCAGCGGCGCCCTCCTGGGCGCGCTGTCGGTGTCGACGCTTGCGACCGGCGTCATGTTCATCGCCGTCCCGCTCGAGCTGCGCTCCCTCCACGCCAGCCCGAGCGAGATCGGCATCACGCTGGCGATGTTCGGCCTCGGCACCTTCCTGTTCGAGTGGGTGTGGGGAGCGATCGCGGACCGGGTGGGCTACCGATGGCCGCTCATCATCTCGATGGTTCTTTTCGGAGGCGGGGTATTGCTGCTCGCCCGCTCGAGCACCGTGCCTTACGGGCCACCGGGCTCGCGGTGCTCTCGGCAGAATGGCTCATTGGCGGCGCGATCGGCGCCGGCGCGGGCGGATTTCTCCTCGAGCACGTATCGACGCGCGATGTGCTCTACGCGGCTTCGGTGCTGCCGCTCATATCCGCGGGCCTGCTGGTGGTGGTGTTCCGCGGCTACACCGAGACGCACGGGCGAAGCACCTGGACAGAAGGGGACCTGCGCGTCGAGCGGGAGCGCACCGGCCCGAGCGTGGTCCGCGTCTTGCTGGTGACGGCGGCGATCATGATCCTGTTCCAGATCGGGTTCGCCGGCGAGACCGCATTGCTGCCGCTGCTCGTCACGATCCACCTCAACCTCTCCGCCGCCACGGCCGGCACCGCGCTGTTCGCTGCGGGCATATTCGGCGGACTGCTGCTGGTGCCGGGCGGGATCGCCTCCGACCGGTGGGGTCGTGGCCCGGTGATGGTGGCTGGCGCTCTCCTCTCGGCCGTGGCTTTCGGGCTCTACTCGATCGCGGGCGTCTTCGGAGTGGTCATCGGGGCAGCGGCGGTGCGGGCCGCGGGCTCCTCGCTGATCTGGCCGGCCGCGACGGCGTGGATCTCCGAAGCCTCACCTCGGCGACGGCACGCGCTCGTGATGGGACTCTTCGGCGAGTTCGAGAACCTCGGCGGATTTCTTGGACCGCTGATCGGCGGCATCGCGTGGTCCATCGCGGGCATCCAGGCCGGCACTCGGCGCAGAGGGGTATGAGCCGCACGATCGCGTGAGCCGGCGTGTTGCCGGCTGCCCCGTTCCCGAAGCGGAAAACGACGATCACCCGCTCGCCCGTGGGCAGCCGATCGCCGTGCGCGCCGTCGCCGAAAGAGACGTAGCCGTCCGCCCCCACTGAAACCACGTAGCCGCCCGGCTCCAGCCCGTGAAAGAAGGCGTGGCCGCCGCCGTTGCTGGAGCCGTCGTAAACGACGCCTGTCACGAAGGGCCGGTCGGGATCGCCGCCGGTGAAGCTGACGAGAACCTCTGCGCCCCCAATGGGCATCTCGGTCGAGGCATCGAGGACTCGAACGAAGATCGCGGGGGATTTCGTGTCTGCCACGTCCGACCGCGCGGAGGCAGGCGTCGACGCCAAGGTCAGGAGTGCTGCGATCGCCAGAGGGGCGAGGAGCGTCCGTGGACGCACGTGATGCTCGGCTAGACCTTGAAGCTGAAGATCGATTTGTCGCAGTAGAGCTGCGCCGTCGTCTGGCGGATCGTGTCGGTCCGCATCAGCGGGTCGGGGTCAAGCGCGAAGATGCCCAGCCCGCTGAGGTCCATCCGGAAGAACTCCGTCTTCAAGTCGGTGGACAGGAACGAGAGGCTGCCGATCTTCTCGTTCTCCGTGCTGTTGTTGCCATTGATGACGAAATCTTCGTGCCAGGCAACGAAGTCCTGGGCGTGCGCCTCGGCGATCCTGATCTTTATGTTCGGGATGTTGATGCGCACGAGCTGGTCGAAGCGTGTTTCGCCCGCCGCGTAGTCCAACTTGACGTTGATGGCGTCGACCTTGCTCACGAAGTTGGTGTTCAGGCCGTCGATCGTGAACTTGAAGTTGCTGACGAGCCACTTCTGCTGCACGTGCGGCGCCGCACCGACCGTTCCCCCGACCTTCGTCATCCGGGTGAACTCCGGCTGGAACTTGAGCGTCATCTTGGCCGCGTCTTTGGAGGCCGCGTCCAGCGCCGGGAAGCCGATCTCGGTGATCAGCGCGTTGCGGAACTCCATCTTCTGGAACACCTTGAAGTTCATTTCGGCGGCCGCGATGGCCCCACTGTGCGGGGTGGCCTGGCCGCTGAAGGAAGACTTGATCCAGTCGTAGAACCCCTTGCTCATGCCGGTGCCGAAGTTGATCGTGATGTCCTCGTACTTGACGCCGGCGATGTGCTTGCGCGTGAACAGCTCGCCTTCGACCTTCTGCTCCACCACGTCGCCGGTGGCGTTGCCGCCGACCGCGAAGGTGAGGAAGCCGGCCGGGGCGCTGTCCAGCGTGAACGAGATCTGCCCGACCTTCTGCACCGCCGGCACCAGGTCGCGGACCACGCCGGCGGAGGCGGACTCCATGGCGAAGACAGGCTTCCAGGCGCCAACGGAAAGAGCCACACCGGTGAGACCCGCGGCGCCGGCCAGGAACCCGCGCCGATCCAGCTTGCCTTCCGACACGTTACCGCCCTCTAAAACGCGGTTGATTGGTGCGCGGAAATTAACACAGAACTTGCGTGCCTAACGCGCCAACTGCAGAAATCCCAGCTCGAACATCCGGCGCAGCGATCGCAACGCCGCGGACTCGACGTCGTCGCTCTCGACACCCGGCATGGCGACCGCGCGGACCGTCTCGGCGATGGCCTCCCGGAGGGTCCGCGAGCCGTCGAGCCGGGTCACCAGGTAGGCGTTGAACGGGTCCACGTTGGCCCGGAACGTAAGGCCTTCGGTGAGGTGCAGGACGGCACGTTCGACCGAGTACGCGCCGTCCCGGCATACGAGCGACTGGTCGAGCCGGTGAGTCTTGACCAGCGCCAGCTTCTCGTCCAGCAGAGCGCGCCTGTCCTTCATGCCCACCAGCAGGTCCTGGGCCGCCGTCATGCGCTGGAGCTGCTCGCCCGCTGACTCGACCAGCATCTCCGGCAGCTCCTCGGAGCGCATCCAGCTCTTGCCCTCCCGGCGACGCAGGATCACGCCGCCGTAGGCGATGACGTCGAACCCGAGGCCCTCCAGGTACTGAGTCCACCGCGAGACGCCGCGGTCGTAGGCCGTAAGGTTGCCGCCCAGAAGCTGCTGGTGCCAGCTCGCCGAGTGCAGCAGGGCCGGCTGCGAAACCTGGTGCAGGATCCAGGCGTCGCAGCCGTTGCCCTCGAGCCACCGGCGCGGAACTGCGTCCCATTCCTCACCTGCCTTACGCCCCCAGCTGATCAGCACGGTCGCGCTGCCGCCCTCGCGCAGCGCGCCCCCCACCTCGGCGAGGACCTTGCGGCTTACCCCATCGCCGGGAATGCCGCTGTCACGGAACAGCAGGGTCGAGTCGGGCGAGATCACGAACGGCGGGTTGGAGACGATGAGGTCGAACGATTCGCCGGCCACGGGCTCGAGGTAGCTGCCCTCACGGCACTCGATGTTGTCGACGCCGTTCAGCCTGGCGTTGAACTGCGCGAAACGGATCGCGACCGGGTTGATGTCGGTGGCGATCACGCGGCTCGAGTGCCGCGATGCGAAGAGGCTCTGGAAGCCGCAGCCACAGCCAAGGTCGAGGGTGAGGTCGACTGGCCGCCTGAGCGTCAGTCCGGCGAGGTTGATGGACGAGCGCGTGACGCCCATCACATGGTCGCGCTCGACCGCCTCGAGGTCTGGCACGCGGCTGCAGGCGAAGAGGAAGTCGGAGTGAGGCGTGATCCTGATCGCACCTTCGACCTCTCCACCGGCTGTTTCACGAATCACGCCAAGGTGCTCGGCGCTGTCGAGCGAAAGCGGCGCGAAGGCCCTGACCGCCTCATCGCGCGACGAGGAGAGCCCGAGGATGAAGAGCCGGATGAGTGTCGACAGGGGTTCGCCGGACGGCAGCTGGCGCTTGAGCAGGATCGCCTGCGCTGGGTCAGGCTGAAGGTGCTGGCGTTCGGCGCCCAGCACTTCGCTGACCCTTCCGGTCTGGTAGCCCGCCGACCATAGCGCTGAGCGGAGCTGAGCGATGTGAGTCGGATCGTCGCGGAGGCCGGTCCAGGTGGCGGTGGCCATCAGCCATCAGATTGTGACGGCTAAGATCGGATGCGGCCGTGTGATGGGTGACCAATCGCAGGAGCCGGCGACGACGTGGCTGCTCTCGCTGTACAGGACGGAGCGCGACCCGAGCGGCAGCCTGCTCATCTCTGTCGCCTCGCCTCTCGGCCCGATCCTCGGCTGCGCCGTGCCCGCGGCTTTCGGCGCGCTGGTCACGCTCATGTTCCGGGCGGCCGGCGCAAGCGCGCTCCTGGTGCTCTTCGCGGTGATTGTGATCGGCGTGCTCGCCTACAACGGCTCGCGCCTCTGGGTCTGCGGCCCGGGCACAATTCAGCCGGCGCGCGCCTTCTGGGGCGCGCGACTACGCGCGGGCGCAACGCACACGGCGCAGTCAGTCGTGTTGCACCGCGATCTGTGGAGGGCCGACGCCGGCAGCACCGACACCGTCTATGTGGCCGAGGACTCCTCTCACAGGCTGAAGGTCCTCAGCGTCCACAACTGGGCCGGCCGCGAGTCGCGCGTGGCGAGCGGCGGCATGGGGTCCCTGGCGCGCTCGGGACCGGTCGTCGTAAGCGCACCGTCACCGCTGCGCCCGTGGGCCAACGAGACGCTGATGCCCGCGGTCAGCGAGGCCGTGAGCGAGCTTGCGGAGATCCTTCAACGTGAGCTGGCCGTGCCGTTGGTGTACGAGTGCGAGCAGATCGGAGCGAAGCCCCGCGGCCGCTGAAACCGGGAGCCGGAATGGCCCGCCTGGTGTACGAATAGCGCTGCGTTGCTCTGGATAAACCTCGGACTCATCTGCCTGATCGGGGCTCTCCTGGTCGGGCTGGCGTCGCTCCTGCAGCCGCGTACGGCGGCCGTGGGCCGCGTGCTCGTGACTCTCGGCTTACAGATCGCGGGGGTCGTCGTGTTGACCTGGCTCCTCGTGCAGCGCGGGCAGGCCATCTCGCGCCAGTTGCCGCCGCCGCCGGGCACCGAGACCGCGATCTTCGCCCAGATCGAGGCGCCGGCCGTGGCTTCGCTGCTGCTGATAATCGTGGCGCTGGTCTGGGGCACCGGATTCGGAACGGCGGCGGCGGCCTTCGCCGTCGGCGCCAAAAGGCCGAGGCTGGCGCTGCTGCTGGGGGTGGTGAGCCTGATATGGGTCATTCCCACCTTCATGCTGGCCATCCTCGCCCAGGACCTGCAGACGCAGATCTACAACCTGTGGCAGGTAAACGTCACCGGCGGCTATGCCACGTTCTCTGCCGGTCAGCTCGCATGGAGCGCCGCGGTGCTGGCGATCCGCCCAGCCGCATACGCCTATCGACAGGGATCGATCCTGATCGCTGACCAATCACGCGCGCTGTTCGTGCGCACGGCGCTGTCGAAGGGCCTGCCCTGGGGCGTGATAGTGCGCCGGCATATCGTCCGCCCCGCCGCGGCGGGCCTGCTCCAGACCGGGTCCTCATCGATCCGTCTGATGTTCGGATCCTTGCCTCTGGTCGAGTTTTTCTTCGGCTACCCGGGCCTCGGCAACCTGCTGCTGCAGTCCCTCGGCGTGTCGTCCGGCGCGGCGTCTCAGCCGCCTGACCCTGGCGTCGCCATCGCGTCGACGGTCGTGCTGGCATCGATTCTCGCCATCTTCGAAGCTCTGATCAGAGTGCTGACGCAAAAGG
The DNA here is from genome assembly GCA_005879985.1 of Chloroflexota bacterium. Classification (GTDB taxonomy): domain Bacteria; phylum Chloroflexota; class Dormibacteria; order Dormibacterales; family Dormibacteraceae; genus CF-118. Next base: position 16,579 of record VBIA01000167.1, read on the forward strand.
CGGACCCCAGACTCGCCGAGGCCGCCGCGGAGGCTGCGGCCTGACGTGAGACTGCGCTCGCGCATCCTGGCCATCCTGGGGGCTCTGTTGCTGGCCGGTCTGGCAGTCCTCGTCGTGATTGGGGCGCACATCTCTGACTTCTGGGCCACGCACATCTGGGCAGGCGGGTTCATCAACAACACGGCCACGCTGACGCCGTTTCCCGCCTTCAGCAACGTGGAGGTTTTCTCGCTCGACGACCCGAACTTCCATCAGGTGCACTACTACCTGTTTGGTTCCGATGCGGGCGGTCGCGACCTGTTCGCCCTGGTGGCGAAAGGCGCTTTGCCGTCGGTCTTGCTGGTCGCGCTGGCCCTCGCGGGGCGGATGCTCATCGGCGTGGTCGCCGGCTTCGGGATCGCGTCCGGGGCCACTCTGTTTCGGTCTGCGGCGAGGGCTGCCGGGGGCTGGATCGCCGGGTTTCCGTACCTGGCGCTGGCAGTTCTGGTCATCCAGGCTTTCACCGGTGGGCCGAGTACGATCGCGCAGCCGGGACCGGCGCGCACCCTCGCATTTGTCATTGCGATCAGCATCGTGGGTTGGCGCGATGTGGCTGAGGTGGTCGCGGGCCGAATCGAATGGGTGCAGGCACAGCCGTTCTCCATGGGCGCTCACGCCGTCGGCTCGACCGGGCTCGACTTCTTCGGCCGCCACGTCTGGCCGTATCTGCGCCCCGCGCTGATGGTCGAGCTCTCGTTCCAAGCCGCGGCCGTTCTGGTGCTCCTCGCGGAGCTCGGCTTCCTGCAGTACTACCTCGGCGGCTTCACCAACTACAGCGAGGACACGCAGGGGGTGCCCGGGTTCCACCTCGCCAACACGCCCGAGCTGGGCCAGCTGCTTTCCGACGTTCGCCTGTACGCGTTGCGCAACCAGTTCTTCCCGGTGCTCGTGCCGGCGGCTGCCCTCGCGCTGGCCGCGCTCGCGTTCGAGATCATCGGCCGCGCCTTCCGCGGCCGGACGGACCTGCCGGCATGAAACGCGTCGGTGCGGGCATGCTCCTGCTCGTTTGCCTGTGCGGCTGCCAGCTGGCCTTTTCGACGGTCGGCAGCTGGACCAGGGAGAAAGGGATTCCCGCACCGATCTCGGGCAGCTTCGTGATCCCGCTGTCAGATGGGCGTCTGGCCATCTTCGGGGGCTACTTGCAAGGGGGGCGGCCATCGAACGAGACGGTGATATATGACCCGGCGACAGGCGCGTGGACCAACGGCGCGCCAAGGCCTGGGCCCGCGTTCGCCGACGTCATCACGCTCCTTCGCGATGGCACCGTGCTGGTTGAAGGCGGCAGCGACTTCAACGGCAACCTGCAAGGCACCACCTGGCTGTACGACCCGGCCCAGAACAGATGGAGCCAGGCCGGCAGCGTCATCGAGCCGCGCATCGGGCCCAGCTCTGCGCTTCTGAGCGACGGTCGCCTGTTGATCGCAGGCGGCGGCATCCCGCTCGACACTCCTGAACAGACGCCAAACGGAGAGGTGAGCTTCAAACCCACGCCGACCGCCGAGATCTACGATCCCGCAACCAGGAGGTGGTCCCGAGCGGGTCAGCTTCAGGCGGCGCGAGACGGCATCCGGCTCGTTGCCCTCGGCGGCGGTGGAGCGATCGCGGCCGGTGGCTGCCAGGGCGCCGCCGGCTGGTCGCCGCCGGTCGCCACTGCCGAGGTCTACGACGCCTCCACCAACACGTGGTCGATGACTACCCCGCTGCCCGTTCCTGTGTGCGGCGCCGACGGCGTCGGCTTGCGCGATGGCCGGGCGCTGTTCATCGACCAGTTCACGTTCACAGGCGTGGAGCGGTACTTCTACAACTCTTCAGACGAGGCGTTCGTGTACGACCCGAAGACGCGTGCGTGGTCCGTGGCGGGCGGCCTCGCGGGTGGCGGGACCGGCGCGTTGATGCTCAGCGACGGCCGCGTCATGGTGCCCGAGCTGCAGCGGGGCGCCACCCAGGGCCGGACATACAAGCAGCTCGTCGGCGGACAGATATTCGATCCCGCGACCGACCAGTGGACATACGCGAGCACCACATCGCTCGTGATGCCCCTCGGGTACATGTTCTCGGGCGGTTTGCCGAGCGTGGTTTCCCTGCCAAACGGCTCTGCGCTCGTCATCCTGCAGACGGACGTGCTGGCGTTTCACCCAGAGGTGGCGGCACGATCGACGCAGCTGCTGGACAGCACGGGCCTCACCTTCGAGCTAGGTGCGGCGCTGTTGGTGATCGCAATCCTGCTCGTGCTCGCCTACCGGCGCGCGAGCCGGCCGGACCTCACCAAGCTGCAATGATCGGCGGGTGTATGCGCGGCTCTTAAGAGATCCTCGTTTCGCCAAGCTGCTGGCCGGGCAGTCCATCAGCGAGCTTGGTTCCGCGGTCACCCAGATCGCGCTGCCCACCATCGCGGTCCTTGTCCTGCACGCGGGTCCGTTCGAGCTCGGGATTCTCATAGCGCTGCAGCGCATTCCATTTCCGATCCTCGCGCTGTTCGTCGGGGTGTGGATCGACAGGCTGCCCCGCCGCCGCGTGATGATCGTGGCCGACGTCTTGCGCGCCGCGGTGCTGGCGGCGGTGCCCATCGGCTACGGCGCCGGATTCCTCGGCCTGCCGCTGCTGTACGGGGTCTCGCTCTTGACCGGAGTGCTCACGATCTTCTTCGACCTCGCGTACCTCTCCTACGTGCCAGAGCTTGTGGACCGTGCGCGGCTCAGCGATGCCAACGCAACGCTGCAGATCAGCCTCTCGGTATCCAACCTGGCTGGGCCGGGCCTTGGCGGATTGTTGATCCAGGCAGTGGGCGCCGCGCGCGCTGTGGGCGTCGACGCCGTGTCGTTCGTCCTGTCATTCCTGAGCCTGGTGTGGATGGGGCCGGACAGGGTTCGGGCCGAAAGGCGTCAGTCGCCGGGAATGTGGAAGGAGCTGAGGGAGGGCCTCGGCCACGTGTTCGCGCACCCCCTTCTTCGCACGCTGATCATCACGCTCGGCTGCGTGATCCTGTTCGGCCATGTGCTCGAGCCGAACCTCTACCCGTTCGTGTACTCGACCCTGCACCTGTCGCCGGCGACGCTGGGTTGGATCCTGAGCGTGGAGGGAGCCGGGGCCGTGGTCGGGGCTTATTTCAGCCCGCGCATCATGGGCAGGATCTCGGCGGGGTGGATCCTCGCAGTGACCGGCGTGATCACCGGCGCAGCGTTCATCGTCGTGTCGTTCGCGGGCGCCGGCCCGACGATCCTCATTCTCGGTGGCGCTTTGATCGTGAACGGCCTGCTCGACCCCATCCACAACGTCACCCAATGGTCGCTGCGCCAGCTGCTCACGCCAGATCACCTCCAGGGCCGCATGAACTCGATCTTCCGCACCGTGTACTGGGGGGCGTGGCCGCTGGGGAACCTGGTCGGCGGATATCTGGGAAGCGTCTTCGGGCCGCAGAAGTCGATCTTCCTGGGGGGCCTTCTGTTCGGCAGCCTCAGCCTGGTTTTTCTCCTTGGCCCGCTGCGCAAGGCGTCGCTCACCGTTCCCGCGGCAGAAGCGAAGATAGAACCAGCGTGATCAACAACCTCATCGCCGGGGAGCATCAACCCGCCGCCGCGGGCACGGGCTCGCTGCCGGTGTTCAACCCCGCCACAGGCGAGGTCATCGACAACGTGCCGCTCTCGGGAGCTGCCGAAGTGGACGCGGCCGTTCGGGCGGCATCGCACGCTTACGCGCACTGGTCGAAGACACCGGTCATGGAGCGGGTGCGCCTGATGTTCCGCTTCAAGGCAATCCTCGAGGAACACTTCGAGGAGCTGGCCGCGCTCGTCACACGCCACCACGGCAAGACGCTCGACGAGGCGCGAGGCGAGGTCCGGCGCGGCATCGAGGTCGTCGATTTCGCGTGCGGCGCGCCCACCCTGCTGCAGGGCCGCACCCTGCGTGACGTCTCGGGCGGCGTCGACCAGGACCTCTACCGCTACCCCCTCGGCGTGTGCGCAGGCATACCGCCGTTCAACTTCCCCGTGATGATCCCGCTCTGGATGTTCCCGCTCGCGGTGGTCGCGGGAAATACGTACGTGCTGAAGCCGTCCGAGCGCACGCCCCTTGGCGGCCTGCGCCTGGCCGAGCTGTTCCTGGAAGCAGGATTTCCCGAGGGCGTGCTGAACGTCGTGCATGGCGCGAAGGACGCGGTCGAAGCGCTGATCGCGCACCCGGACGTGCGCGCCATCTCCTTCGTCGGCTCCGCGCCGGTCGCGCGCGACGTGTATCGCAGCGCGGCCGCGAACGGCAAGCGCGTGCAGGCGCTGGGCGGCGCGAAAAACCACATCGTCGTGATGCCCGACGCCGACGTTGACCTCGCGGTGGGATCGATCCTCAACTCTGCGTTCGGTAACGCCGGCGAGCGATGCCTGTCGGGATCCGTGGCGGTGGTCGTCGGCCGTGCTGCGGGCAACATGCTGGCGCTGCTGACAGACCGCGCGGCGGGCATGATCGTCGGACCGGGCGACGAGCCCGGCGTGCAGGTCGGACCGCTCATTCGCGCGGAGCACCGCGATCGGGTCGCGGGCTACATCGACAAGGGCGTGGGTGAGGGGGCGCGGCTGCTGGTCGACGGCCGCAAGCACATGTCGAGGCCAGGGTTCTTTCTCGGCCCGACGATCCTCGACCACGTGACCACCGACATGTCCGTCGGCCACGAAGAGATCTTCGGCCCGGTGCTGTCGATCGCCCGCGCCGGCAGCCTCGACGAGGCGATCGAGCAGGCGAATCGCATGGCGCTTGGCAACATGGCGACGATCTTCACGCAATCGGGCCGCTCCGGGCGCGAGTTTCGCGAGCGCGTTGAGACCGGCATGACAGGAATCAACGTCCCCATCGCGCAGCCCTTCGCCTTCTTCCCGTTCAGCGGGTGGAAGGGTTCGTTCTTCGGCGACTTGCACGTGCACGGCACCGACGGCATCGACTTCTTCACTCGCAAGAAAGTCGTGGTCACCCGATGGTGAGCGGCAATGATGAGATCGACGGCATGCGGCGGCGCGTCGTCGTTGCTCGGGCGAGGCTGAGGGCGCTGCTTCCGGCTGCCGCCGATCGTGAGCCGCCGGCCGATCCCAAGACTGGCGAGCGCTGGGACCGACTCAACATCCTCGGCCACATGAGCGAGTTCCCAACATTCTGGTCCACCGAGCTCGCGGCAGCGATCGAGTCGGGCGTGGAGTTCGGACGCCGGCCGGGTTCGACCAACAGGCAGGACGCCGTCGCCGGCGGCGCCAAGTCCGGCGAGGCGGCGCTCAAACGGCAGGTGGCCAGAGGCATCGAGAACGTCCTGGCGCTGCTTGTCAAGCTCCAACCCGCGGACCTTGACCGCACCGTCAACATGCGAGGCCGGGGCGAGGTGACGGTTCGGTGGGCGCTAGAGAGTCTTCTGGTCGGACACCTCGAGGAGCACTGCAACCAGCTTTACGCGCTGACCACCAAGGGGTAGTTGGAGCGGGCGGGACAGAGCCCGCCCGCACAGAAACGACTACCTGACGCCGACCGGGGTCTTGACCTCTTCCAGCTTGCCGCTCCTCACGTCGTAGACAAAGCCGCGCACGCTGGACTTGTCAGGGATGAACGGGCTCGCCTGGATGCGGGCGATGGATTGCCTCACATCCTCGTCCAGGTCGGGAAACGCCTCGAGGGAGAACGCCGGCCGGATGCCGGTATCGGACTCTATCTGCCGCTTCACATCGTCGTCCTTGAAGGTGAGCATGCCGCAGTCGGTGTGGTGGATCAGGATGATCTCGTTGGTCCCCAGCAGGCGCTGGGAGATGACCAGCGATCGAATGGCGTCGTCGGTGGCGACGCCGCCGGCGTTGCGGATGACGTGCGCGTCGCCCTCGATGAGTCCGAGGATCTTGTGCACGTCGAGGCGGGCGTCCATGCAGGCCAGCACCGCCAGGTGCTTGGCCGGCGGCAGGGGAAGGCTCCCCTTGTCGAAAGATCTCGCGTACGCGTCGTTCTTTCGAAGCAGCTCGTCGGTAACGCTCATGTGGAAATGCACCTCCAAATTGATTGGCGCGCGACCGCGTCAACGGGATGACGAGCGCGCGAGAACGGAGGACGGGTCTGTTAGCTCAGCCCGTACAGAGCGCGGATGAGCACCGACCGTGGTCGACGGCCAAGCGGCGGGTCAGTCGGTCACGCATCCCGCAGCCATTGTGCCGGGCTACGGGTGCGCCGTGCAACTAACAGGATGAGCGAGGTCGGCGCCCCCTCCTCACCTCCCCACCCGGTGGGGAGGGTCAGCGAGGTCGGCGCCCCCTCCTAACCTCCCCACCCGGTGGGGAGGGTCGGCCGGGTCGGCGCCCCCTCCTAACCTCCCTACCCGGTGGGGAGGGTCAGCCAGGCCGGCGCCCCCTCCCAACACCGCCGCTTTGAGTGGCGCCCCCACACGTGGGGACGGGTCAGCCCAGGTAGTTGCCGGCGACGAACCTGTGCCGCACAGTGTCTGCGCATTCGAAGCTGCAGTACGAGACCGGCCCGTACAGAATGGCGCCACCGGCGAGCGTGCCTCCGCAAACCTCACACAACGACGCGAGTGCGCGAGCCAGTGTCGCGCGAGCTTTGTCCTTACGACGCCGGCGACCAGACGCTGACGCGCCATCGACAACCAGGCTCAGCATGACCCACCCCTTGACTCCCGACCCCCAACTGACAGATCCCCGGCGAAACTACGGTACATCCGATTGCCCCAAAGCTCAATGGTGCAAGCTTCATTTCAAGCCGCGCTGCCATCCAGATGGTGCTTGATTCGCCACACGACGTCGGCGGGCTTGACCCGAGGCTTCACGAGATAGTCAACCGCACCGAGGCTCATTGCGCGGCGAATCGTTGGTCCGTCATCGGTGACGCTCAGAAAGATCACGGGAGTGGTGAGGCCTTGTCCCCGCATCGCGTCGTATACGGCGAAGCCGTCGAGGTCGGGCAGCTGCAGGTCCAGGACCATCACCTGCGGCCAGCCGGACTCGGCGATCGACACACCTTCGGCGCCCGTGCCCGCGATCTTGGTTTCGAACCCTGCGATCTCGAACGCAAGCTGGTACATCGCAGCTAGGTCGCTGCGATCTTCAACGAGCAGGACGCGCGGTCTTAACTGCATGTTCTCGGCGAGCACTCCCTTTGTGCTCACCCCCCGAGCCGCTGGACGCATAGTGCGACCGACTCCGCATCAAAGTCAGCAGCAGATCAGGCTGCCCGCAGCGCCTCGAGAGCGGCCACCGCCTCATCCAGCCGCGGGCGCGGCAGCCGTCCGCTCACCACCGCCGCCCTTATGGCGTCATAGGTGGCGTCCGCAATGTCGAGGTGGTGGGCGACCATCACCATGTCTCCCCCGGCGATCAGAAACTCGACCGCCGCCTCGGGCGTCGGAGTGCTGGCGGTGATCGCGCCCATCTCCATGTCGTCGGACAGCACCGTGCCGTGGAACCCGAGCTCCGTTCGCAGCTTCTGAACCGTGACTGGAGACAGGTCGGCCGAGCGCTGAGGATCGAGCGCCGGGTAGAAGAGATGGCCCAGCAGCACGAAGTCGACGCCGTGGTTGACGGCTGCGGCAAAGGGCGGCCACTCGCGGGCGGCCAGCGTCTCGAGACTTTCATCGATGCGCGGCAGCTGCGTTTCCGAGCTCACCGACGTGTCGCCATGTCCGGGAAAGTGCTTGGCGGCCGAGAGCATGCCGGCGGCATGGATGCCGTCAACCACAGGCCCGACCGCGCTTGCGACCGCCGTCGCGTCAGTGCCGTAGCAACGGCCCCACATGATCGAACGCGGTCCGTTGCAAACATCCGACACCGGACCGAGGTCGAGGTCGAAGCCCAGCGATCTCAGCGCCGCTGCCATCCGCGTGGTGTCGGCTTGACCGACGGGCATGGGCGCGCACGGGACCGAGCTGATGGCGATGCAGACGAAGCCGCCTTCCTGGTCGGTGGCCGCGATCAGACGATGGCGTGACGTGGAGCGGATCGAGCTGATGAACGATCGCATTGCATCGGGCGAGGAAGCGTTGTGGTTGAGGTTCACCACCAGCAGGCCGCCGAACTGGCGCTGCCTCCAGTCGTTCAGCACCGCATCGCTGAGCGGACCCTGGAACCCGACCATCATCACAGCGCCGATCTCCTCGTCGAGCGTCAGGCCGCCGGGGCCCAGCTGCCGGGTCGGAGAGGCTGATGGACTCGGCGTGGGGACTGCGGCCGTCGAGCTCGAACACGAAACGGCGAACGCGGCGACCGCCAGGGCCAGCGCGATGCGTCGCAAGACGAACCTCCTAACGCCCACAGCCGGCGAACGATACGAGTAGCGTGGAGGTCGATGCGACTGGCCGTCGTGTCCGACATTCACGGCAACCTGCCGGCGCTCGAGGCGGTGCTGGCCGACCTGGAGCAGACGCGGCCGGACGCCGTGGTACTCGGCGGCGACCTTGCGCTGGGCGGGCCGCATCCTGTCGAGGTGGTGGACCGGCTGCGGCAGCTGCGCTGGCCCTCGGTTCTCGGCAACACCGACGAGGCGCTGGACGAACAACGGCTGCCGGAGAAGTTGCGCACGGGCTTTGTCGGACAGGCTGCCGCCCGCACACGCGAGATGCTCGGTCCCGAGCGAGTGGCGTGGCTGACCAGCCTGCCGCTCGAATGGCGCGGTGACGGCGTCGCCGTCGTGCATGCGACGCCGGATGCCTGCTGGCCGATCGTCGCGCACGACGCACCCGACGAGAAGCTGCGCGAGGTTTTCGGAGCCGCCGGCGTGCCGAATGCGGTCTACGGGCACATCCACCATGCGTACATGCGCGAGCTCGGCGGCCTGAGGGTCGCGAACAGCGGCAGCGTCAGCCTTTCCCTCGACGGCGACATGCGAGCCTGCTATGCGCTCATCGACGACGAACGCATCGAGCATCGGAGGGTCGAGTACGACATCGAGCGCGTGGCCTCCGATTTCGAATCGATCGATTATCCGAACGCGAAGATCTACGGCACGTGGCTTCGCACCGGCGAGTATCCGAGCCGGTGACGATGTTTCGCCTTCACGCCGACGCCGCGGCCAGGAGCTGGCTTCAGACGCATGCGCAAGCCGAGCCTCTCGTGATCGCGTACGAGGTTCATCGGTGCTGCGGCGGAGGCAAGATCTGCCAGGTCAAGGTGCGCGGCATGTCGCGGAATGACCAGCCGGCGGCGTATGCGAGCGGCGTCACCGACGAAGGCGGTCGCGTCCTCATCGACAAAAGGGCGGCGGCGAAGCTGCCGGAGCGCTTCGGGCTGACCGTGCACGGCCCGGGACCGCTCAGGCATCTCGACCTGGACCTCGACCCCGAGGCCTGGGGCGAGCTGCTCTACAGCTAACCGGGTTACGTCGCTTGGAAAACCCTCGCTACATGAAGGAGAAGAACATGGGAACCGCAATGACCGAGGCGGCGACGCTCGTCCGCGCCTACTACGGCAGCTGGCAGAACGGGATCGCCACGTTCGACAAAGAACGGCTGACCGAGATCCTGGCCGAGGACCTTGACTTCGAGGGTTCGATCGCGGGCAAGCGCCGCGGCGCAGCGGGTTTCATCATCGGGCTGCAGCGATTTGTCGAGGGCCTGAAGTCGCCCATCCAGGTCCAACAGCAGGTGGAGGCCGACGACCTGGCGGCGGTGCTTTACGACGCCGAGATTCCCGGCGGATCGATGCGGTTCGCGGAGTTCTTCCGAGTCGAGCACGGTCGTATAGCGTCCATCAAGCTGCTCTACGACGCAGCCCAGTACCGCGCGCTGGGAGGTCGCTGAAACAGCCTTCCGCGCTCCGGTACCATGCCCGTCTATCAGAACGCTAGCGGTCGACGGGCGCCAGGCGCTGACTTCGAGCGCCTTCCGGGAGTTTCAGCAGGACAGGCTCGCGTTTCTGAAGCGCTGTGCCGAGACGGCGGATGTCGTCCACGTCCGCCTTGGCGCCGACGATGTTCTGGTCATCAGCCGCCCCGAGCTCGCCACCGAGGTGATGCTTACTCGCCGCGCGGACTTCAGCAAGGCTTACCTCACGAGCATCATGCCGCCGCTGCTGGCCGGCAGCCTTCTGCTCGCTGACAGCGACAGCTGGCTGCACCAGCGCAAGCTGATGCTGCCCGCGTTCCACAAGGAGCGCCTCGACATGTACGCCGCGGTGATGGCCGAGGAATCTGAGCGCGCGATCGCAACTTGGCAGTCAGGTCAGCGACGCGACATCCACTCGGAAATGATGCGGTTGACCCTGCAGATCGTCACCCGCACGTTGTTCGGCCTCGACTTCTCGAATGGCGTGGAGGCGACCGAGCGGCTGATCGATGCGCTGATGGACGAGGTCAACAGCCGCATCGCAAGCCCGTTCCGGTTCCGCTACCCGCTGCCTAGCCTTCGCACGCTGCGCCTGTACCGCGCGATGAAGGAGCTCGATGAGATCGCATACACCGCGATCCGCGAGCGGCGGCGTCATCCCCAGGAAGACCTCATGTCGATGCTTGTCGGCGCCACCGACGAGGACGGCACGCCCATGACCGATCGCGAGGTCCGCGACGCGTGCCTCGCAGTGTTCTTCGCCGGCCACGAGACCACCGCCTGCCTGCTGTCGTGGACGTGGTACGTGCTCGCCGGCCGCGAGGACATCGAGCGGAAGCTCCTGGCCGAGCTCACCGGACCGCCCGCCCATTCGGCGTCGCCGGCCGAGCTGATCGAGCGCCTGCCCTACATGCAGAACGTGCTCAACGAGGCGCTGCGCCTGTACCCGCCGGCGTACGCATTCGGCCGGCGCGCCATGCGTGACACAAGCGTCGGCGACCACGAGGTCAAGGCGGGGCAGACCGTCGTCATGAGCCCCTGGGCCATGCATCGCGACGCTCGCTTCTGGGATGAGCCGGAAAAATTCGCCCCTGACAGGTGGCAGAACAACCTGGCGACCCGCCTGCCCAAGTTCACCTTCTTCCCGTTCAGCAGCGGGCCGCGCCGCTGCGTTGGCAGCTCGTTCGCCATGCTCGAGGCGACCATCGCGATCGCGACCATCCTGCCCCGATTCAAGCTCAGCTCGCCGCCGCCGGTGGTCGAGCCGGCGCCTTCGATCACGCTGCGCCCGGGCGGCGGAATGCCGATGACCGTGACGCGACGAAAGGGTCCTAACTAGCTTTTACCCGGGCGTCCCAATCCGCGAAAATTGCGCGGCATGCTGCCGCCAGAGCATCTCATCCCGCTGTTCGTCATCGCCGGGGGGATTGCAGCTGTGCTGGCGGCGGCGAGGCGCCGGCGTGGCCCCTGGGTCGAGCGTGGGGCCAAGCTGATCGCGGGGGCCGTCGTCCTGGCCGAGTTCGCATGGTGGGTCCTCGCGATCGTCCAGGACAGGTGGTCGCTCCAGTACAACCTGCCCCTGCACCTCTGCGAGTTGGGCTGCTTCGTACTCGCGTTCGCGCTGTGGTGGCGCATCCAGTTCGCCTTCGAGGTGGCCTACTTCTGGGGTCTTGGGGCCACCTTGCCCGGCCTCTTCACGCCGAGCATCCCCGGCCACTTCCCGGACGCCGTGTACTTCCAGTACTACGCGGAGCACGGCCTGGTGGTCCTCGGGGCGCTCTACCTGGTCGTGGCCCTCGGCATGCGTCCGGCCAGGGGTGCGGTCCAGAGGGTGTTCACAGCCACGGTGATCTACGCGGTCGTGGTCTGGTTCGTGGACCTCGCAACCAACGGCAACTACCTCTTCCTCAGGTATCTGCCGCCGACCAAGACCGCGCTGGACTACATGGGTCCGTGGCCCTGGTACCTCGTGACCGGGACCGTGCTGGCGATCATCGTCATGAACGCGCTCTACATGCCGTTCGCACGCTCGAGGCCGGCGCCCCAGCCGGCGGACGCCGTCTAGCCTCGCTCCGAGGCACGTCGGGTGGCCGCCGGATCGCCGTCCGGGCGGGCGGTAAGCTTCTCGCCCAGATGAGGGAAGGGTGACCAAGCAGCGCTGGATCCTGGCCGCCGCGGTTCTCGGGTCAGGCATCGTGTTTCTGGACTCGACGGTCATCAATGTCGCGCTGCCGCGCATCGGGCGCGACCTGCCGCGGCTGTTCCTCGGCGTCCTCGAAGGGCAGTCGTACGTCTACAACGCGTACCTGCTGACCCTCAGCGCACTGCTCATCCTGGCCGGCGCCCTCACGGACTACTACGGGCGCAAGCGGATGTTCATGTATGGCCTGGTCGGGTTCGGCGTCACCTCGGCGCTTTGCGGCGTGGCGACGAACATGGAGCTGCTCGTGCTGTTCCGGATCCTCCAGGGCGCGGCCGGCGCGATGCTGGTGCCCGGCTCGCTGGCCCTCCTGACCGCGAACTTCTCGGGTGAGGAGCAGGGCCGCGCGTTCGGCACCTGGGCCGGCGCCTCGGCAGCCACCACCATCCTCGGCCCGGTGATTGGAGGTCTGCTGGTCGACACCATCTCCTGGCGCGCCGCCTTCCTTATCAACGTGCCGCTGGTGCTCATCGCCGCCTGGGCGACCTGGAAGCACGTGCCGGAGAGCCGCGACGACCAGGCCTCGGCGCACTTCGACTGGGCCGGCGCCGGGATCGTGGCGCTCGCGGTCGGCGGCCTCGCCTTCGGAGCGATCTACGGCCAGCAACGCGACTGGAAGGATCCGATCGGCTACGTCGTCCTGGCGCTCGGCGTCCTCGCGACCGCGGCGCTTCCCTTCTGGATGCGGAACGCCAGCCATCCCCTCATTCCGCTCGACCTGTTCCGGTCGCGCAACTTCACGGTCACGAACATCTCGACCCTTGTCATCTACGGATCGCTGTACGTCGTCTTCTACTTCCTCGGCCTGTTCCAGCAGGGCACGCTTGGCTACACCGCGGCCGCGGCGGGAGCGGCCGGCATCCCGGGCACGCTGTTCCTCATCTTCTTCTCGCCACGATTCGGAAGCCTTGCCGCGACGTACGGTCCGCGAATCTTCATGGCGGTGGGGCCCGCCCTCATGGCTCTCGGCGTGCTGTGGTTCGCGCGCGTCCCCTCGTCGAGCACGCCATGGAAGCTCGACCCGGCCAATGCGAGCACCTACGCGCCACCTCTCGCGTACTTCACCGACTTCTTCCCCGGCAACGTGATCTTCGGCCTCGGAATCATGATCATGGTCGCGCCCCTGACGACGGCGCTGATGACGTCGGTGCCCGTGCGGCGCTCGGGGCTGGGCTCCGCGATCAACAACGCCATCTCGCGCGTCGGCCCGCAGCTGGCCGGCGCTCTCATCTTCATCTTCCTGACCGCGTCCTTCTATTCGTACCTCGCGCCGCGGCTGCCCGGGATCGATGTCACGTCGGCCGCATTCCGAAGCAACGTCAGCCCGCTGAACACTCCCGCCGACCCCCACCTGATCGCCGTGGTGCGCGAGGCGTCGACCTCTTCGTTTCACCTCGCCATGCTCATCGGCGTCGTCCTTTTGCTGGCGGGCGCAATCGTCAACGCGGTCGGAATTCGCAACGCGCAGGCCAAGAAAGCCGACGTTGCGGTCGAAAGCGGCACCGCCGGCGAAGTCGCAGCCGCCAGGGAGTAGAGAGATATGGACGTGCGCGCCGAGGTCGTCGACATCCTGGCGGGCTTCGCGCTCTTCGCGGACCTCACGACGCCGGAGCTCGAGAACCTGGTCGACACCTTCGATGAGCAGATGTTCAGCGAGGGCGAACGCGTCGTCCGTCAGGGCCTGTCGAGCGCCAGCTTCTACGTGATCCTTGACGGCGCGGCGACGATTCGGGTGGACGGCAAGGATCGCGCTACGCTGCGGCCCGGCGACTTCTTCGGCGAGATCTCCTGCCTCCTCGGCGAACCGCCGGTCGCCGACATCGTTGCCCAGAAGCAGCTGCGATGCCTCGTCCTTCCTGGCGAATCGCTCGAGCGTTTTCTCGTCGCGCACCCGCGTGTCCTCTTCCGGCTGCTGCAGGGCGAGGCGCGCAAGGTGCGCACGACCACGAGATGGCTCACCTGAGCAACCCCGCCAAATCATCGATTAGGCGGGGACCCCTGTGACGGACAAGCCCTTTCCTCCCGGCCGTCACCCGCTGGTCGTCGTGGGCAGCGGGCCCGGCGCGATGCAGCTCACCTACTGCCTGGGCCAACTGGGCGTCGAGCACGCCGTGATCAGCGCGGACGACGCGCCCGGCGGCATGTTCCGGCGCTGGCCGATCTTCCAGCGGATGCTCAGCTGGACCAAGCCGTTCGCCAGTCACGAGAAGGCGACCCGCGCGTACGAGCGCTTCGACTGGAACAGCCTGCTGTCCGACGACGAACAGCTGCGGGCGATCATGCCGACCGTCATGGACGGGACCTCGTACTTCCCGTCCCGGCCCGAGATGGAAAGAGGCCTCGCCACGTTCGCGCAGAGGGCTGGGCTGCGCGTCCGTTACGGCGTCCGCTGGGAGAGCACGCGCGCGGAAGGCAAGGACTTCGTGCTCACGACCTCCGACGGCGAGTACATCGCGCCGGCGGTCGTCTTCGCCGTCGGCGTTGCGCAGCCGTGGCGACCCAACGTTCTCGCGCTTGAAGGCGTGCAGCAGTACGGAGAGCTGCGGCCGGCTGAGACATACGCGGACCGTCGCATATTCATCGTGGGGAAGCAGAACTCCGGCTTTGAGATCGCCACCGGCCTGCTGCCGTGGGCGCGACAGATCGTGCTTGCCTCGCCAAGCCCGACCAGGCTGTCGGTGGACACGCGCTCGCTGGTCGGCGTCCGCGCGCGCTACGTCCAGCCATACGAGGACTGGGCGCTTGCCGGCGGGGTGGTCATCCTCGACGCGTCGATCGAGTCGGTCGAAAAGACGGGGGCGACATACCGGGTCCAGACCAAGAGCCCCACCGACGGAAGCACGCTCGTCTTCGAGGTCGACGACGTCATCGCCGCCACAGGTTTCGTGGCGCCGCTGCGCGACCTGCCGCAGCTTGGCGTTTCCGTTTTCGGCCAGAGCCGTCTACCCGCGCAGACGCCGTACTGGGAGAGCGCGACGCTGCCCGGGGTGTACTTTGCCGGGACGTTGATGCAGGCGTCGCTCGGGTTGAAGAGGCACGGCATCCCGAGCAACTCGGGCGCGGTGCAGGGCTACCGCTACAACGCGCGCGTCCTCGCGCGACACCTCGCCGAGTCGCGCTTTGGCGTCAAGCTCGAGAGACCTGCGGTGCACGCGAGCGACGTCGTGTCGCTCCTGCTCGATGAGGTGACGCGCGGCCCGGAAGTCTGGCACCAGCGCTCCTACCTCGCCCGAGTGGTGAACGTCAGCGGCGACGGCATGATCGACGCCGGCATCGAGCCGCTGGCGCATTTCGTGGACGATGACGCCGGCCAGGACGCGGTGGCGGTCACGCTCGAGGCGAACGGCAAGGACGACCCATATCCGGCGGTGTACGTGCGATCAAAGGGCTCGGTCAAGGAGCACATCCTGCCGCCGCATCCCTTGCTCGACTTCACCGGCGAGCCGTATCGGAAGGAGCTGAGCGACCGCCTGCAGCCGCTGCTCGGCTCGGCGCTCACGAGGTCGGCGTGATGACGGCTCTGCCCAGCGGCACTGTCACGTTTCTCTTCACGGATATCGAGGGCTCGACGAAGCTCATGCAGCAGCTGGGCGACG
>VBIA01000134.1 GCA_005879985.1 Chloroflexota bacterium
AAAATGATGGTGCGGTAGGTCTCGTTGGTGAGGATGGTCTGGAAGTTGTCCAGGTTCCACACCTGGACGATCTCCGTGGTGAAGGCGTCGATGCTCCAGAAAGACGTGATGAGAAGCAGGACGAGGGACGCGAGATAGATCACGACGAACCAGGCGAGCGGCAGGGCCAGCAGGAGCACGGTCCGCAGCCACGGAGCCCGCCAGAAGAGAGACCGCAGCGGGGCGGCCCCGCGTGATTTACGAGGCCGCCTCGCGCTAGCTGCCGCTACTGACAGTGGTCGTTACCCCTTGATCGTCGTCCAGGCCGACTGCCACTGGGCGTACGTCATGCAGTTTTCGGTCCCGTCGTCGCAGGTGCTGATGGGCGTCTTCCAGAACTTGATGCTGTTGAAGTAGGTCTCGGGAGCGTTGGCGTGGAAGGCTGCGCATGAGCCAGGGCTCAGCGACTCCATCTCCGCGCAAGCCTTGGTGTTCACCGGGGTCTCGCCGTAGTTGATCGCCTGCTCCGCCTGCACCTTCGCTGTGCTGATCCACGCGGCCCACTTGTACGCGCAGTTCGGGTGCGGGGCATTCGTGGCCATCATCCAGGTGTCGGCCCAGCCCGTGGCCCCCTCTGAGGGGATCGTGTCGGCGGTGTGCGCGCCGGCCAGGTGAAGGTCGGTGGTCATGATCGGCCAGGCCGCTCCGAGGACCACGTCGCCGCTCTTGAACAGCGACTCCTCATCGGACACGGCCGCCCAGTACTTCTTGACGAGCGCCTTCTGGGACTTGAGCAGGTTGACCACCGCGTCGAACTGCTTCTGCGTCAGCTCGTAAGGGTCCGTGATCTTGAGGCTTGGGTCCTTGACGCTCAGGTAGAGCGCGGCGTCGGCGATCTGGATCGGGTTGTCGGGGATGGTGATCAGGCCGCTGTACTGCGGGTCGTACAGCACTCCCCACGTCGTGGGGGCGGTCGGGAACTTGTCGGTGTTGTACAGGAGGGTGTTGGGACCCCACTGCAGCGACACGCCGTAGTGGATGCCGTTGATCGTGTTGAACGGCGGCGACTTGAACTTGTCGCCGAAGTTCTTCCAGTCAGGGATCAGGTCCATGTTCATCGGCTTGACACTGCCGTTGTAGATCAGCCGCAGGTCGGCGTCGCCGGAGGCCGAGACCATGTCCCAGTTGCCGCCGCCCCCGCCGGTCATCAAGCTGACCATCTCGTCGGAGGATCCGGCGTCCTGGTAGTGGATCTTGCAGCCGGTTGCATCCTCGAACGGCTTCTGCCAGAGCGTCTGCACGTAGCCGCCCCAGTCGATGAGGTCCAGAGCGCCCTCACCGGTGGCGGCGACCGAGGTCGGCGGCTTGATGCCCGCGGTCGGCGGCTGCTTGGTGGTGACGCCGCTGGTCGACGTCGAGCCACACGCGGTCATCGCCATCACCGATGCCGCCGCGATCGCGAACGCCGCCAGCCGGTGCGATTGGCTTCCCTTCATTTCTCCTCTCCTGTCGTTGCTCTTTCCAGGACGTAAGCGTGATCAGGCGACCAGGCCAGGCGAACCCGCCGGCCTTCGAAGCCCTGGGTGCGGCCCGGGGCGTCCATATTCTGCCGTACTGCCACCAGTGACTCCCCGTGGTCGATCCGCACAGTGAAGCGGGTGATCATCCCCACGTAGACGACCTGCTCGACGACGCCTGGCTCGACCGACATGCCTGGCTCGGCCGGCTCGTCCTCTTCGAGCAGGATCAGCTTCTCCGGCCGGATCACCAGCCGCCAGCCGTCTCGGTCCAGCACGTTGGAGATGCCGATGAACCCGGCCACGAACTCGTTGACAGGCCGCTCATAGACCTCAATCGGAGGGCCGACCTGCTGGATGCGACCGCTTGCCATGACCGCCATGCGGTCGCTCATCGTCAGGGCCTCCTCCTGGTCGTGCGTCACATAGACGAACGTGATGCCGACCTCCTTCTGGATGTTCTTCAGCTCGATCTGCATCTCCTGCCGGAGCTTTAGGTCGAGCGCGCCCAGCGGCTCGTCGAGCAGGAGCACCTCAGGCTCGTTGACGACGGCCCGTGCGAGTGCGACGCGCTGGCGCTGGCCGCCGGACAGCTGGTTCGGCCGGCGGTTCTCGAGGCCTTCGAGCCGGACCATCTTCAGCGCGCGACCGACGCGCTCGCGTCGCCGGCTGCGCGGAATGCCTTTGACCTTGAGCCCGTAGCCGATGTTCTCGGCCACCGACATGTGCGGGAAGAGCGCGTAGTCCTGGAACACGGTGTTGGTCTCGCGGACGTTCGGCGGCAGCGTGGTGACGTCGCGGCCGCCCAGCTCGATGCGGCCGGAGTCGGGACGTTCGAAGCCGGCGATGAGCCTCAGCAGCGTCGTCTTGCCCGACCCGGACGGACCGAGCAGCGTGAAGAACTCGCCCTCGCGCACCTCGAGGTCAATGCCGTCCGCCGCGACGACGTGCCCATAGCTTTTGCGAATGCCCTGCAGGCGCAGGGCGAGGCCCTCCCGCCGGGCTCCGATCAATCCAGAGAAGCCATCACGTGCTTGATCTGCGTGTACTCCTCGAGCGAGTAGATCGACATGTCCTTGCCGTATCCGCTCTGCTTGTAGCCGCCGTGCGGCATCTCGTTCACGAGCGGGATGTGGGCGTTGATCCACACGGTGCCGAACTGCAGCTTGCGCGCCATGCGCAGCGCGCGACCGACGTCGCGCGTCCACACCGACGCGGCCAGGCCGTAGTCGACGCCGTTCGCCCAGGCCAGCGCCTGATCCTCGTCGCTGAAGCGCTGCACGGTCACGACCGGGCCGAACACCTCGCGCTTGACGATCTCGGCGTTGGGCCCTGAGGGCACCACCACCGTGGGCTCGTACCACGATCCCTTCTTCTTCAGAGGCGCGCCGCCGGTGAGGATCTCGGCGCCATCCTTCCTGGCGCGCGCGACGAACCCGGTGACCCGCTCGAGCTGCTCGTCGGAGACGAGCGGGCCCATCTCGGTGTCGTCGGCGAACGGATCGCCGACCTTGAGCGAACCGACGGCCGGCACCAGGTCGCGCAGCAGGCCGTCGTAGATGTGCGGTCCCGCGATCACGCGCGTTGCCGCCGTGCAGTCCTGACCCGCGTTGAAAAAGCCGCCGATCTTGATGCCTTCGACGACCGCGTCCAGGTCGGCGTCGTCGAACACGATCACCGGGGCCTTGCCGCCGAGCTCGAGGTGCACGCGCTTGAGCGTCGCGGAGGCGGCCTTCGCCACGTCCTTGCCGGTTGCGACGTCGCCGGTGAGAGAGACCATCGCGACGCCGGGGTGGCGCACGATGCCGGCGCCCACCGGCTCGCCGTCGCCGGTGATCACGTTGAGCACGCCCGCGGGCAGGATGTCCGCGGCCAGCTCTGCCATGCGCAGCGCCGTGAGGGGCGTCCATTCCGAGGGCTTGAGCACCACAGTGTTGCCCGCGGCCAGCGCCGGACCGAGCTTCCACGCGGCCATCAGCAGCGGGTAGTTCCAGGGCGCGATCGATCCGACCACCCCGAGCGACTCGCGCCGCACGATGCTCGTGAATCCCTTCATGTACTCGCCGGCCGCTCGGCCCTCGAGCGCGCGAGCGGCGCCGGCGAAGAAGCGGAAGCAGTCCGCGATGGGCGGGATCTCGTCGCTGATGGTCACGCCGAGCGGCTTGCCGACGTTCTCCGACTCGATGCGCGCCAGCTCGTCGCCGTGCTCCTCGATGACCGTTGCAAGCTTGAGCAGCGTCTCGCTCCGCTCGCGCGGCGTGCTGTCGGACCAGACCTCGTCGTACGCCTTGCGCGCAGCCTTCACCGCGCGGTCGACGTCCTCCACCGTGCCCTTCGGCACGGTCGCGATGACCTCACCGAGGGCCGGGTTCTTGACCTCCTGCCCCTCGTTGCCTGTGCTGTCGACCCACTGGCCGCCGATGAACATCTGGTGGCGTCGAAGCGCGGTCTTCATATGTCTCTCCTTGTGTGCCTGTCTAGAGCGGTACGGCGGTCGCCACCTCGGAAAGGGCGGCGCCCAGGATGTCCAATCCTTCGTCGAGCTGCTCGTCCGGAATGGTCAGCGGCATCAGCGTGCGGATCACGTTGTGGTGCACGCCCGAACGCAAGAGGATCAGTCCCTTCTCGCGCGCCACCGACAGCACGCGCGCGGTTTCCTTGTCGGCCGGCTCTTTGGTCTTGCGGCTGCGCACCAGCTCCATGCCGGCCATCGCGCCCATCACGCGCACGTCGCCGACGATCTCATGCTCATTCGCCCAGCTGCGCATGCGCTCCTCGACCACCGAGCCGATACGCGCGGCGCGCTCGGGCAGCCGCTCGTCGCGCATGACGTCGAGCACGGCGAGGCCGGCCGCGCATGCGACCGGGTTTCCTGCGTACGTGCCGCCGAGGCCGCCCGGCGCCGGCGCGTCCATGATCTCGGCTTTGCCGACGACGCCGGACAGCGGAAAGCCGGCGGCCAGGCTCTTGGCCACGGTCATCAGGTCGGGCTCGACGCCTGAATGCTCGATGGCGAAGAACTTGCCCGTGCGTCCGAAGCCGGTCTGGATCTCGTCGACGATGAGGACGATGCCGTGTTTCTCGGTCACCGCGCGCAGGCCCAGGAGGAACTCGCGCGGCGCGGGGACGAAGCCGCCCTCGCCCAGCACGGGCTCGACGATGATCGCGGCGACGCGGTCGGCGGGAACCTGGCGTCTGGTAGACCTCGGTGGCGTACGGGCCGAAGTTCTGCTTGTAAGGCTGCACGGAGCCGGTGAGGCTCAGCGCGAGGAGCGTGCGGCCGTGGAACGATCCGCGGAAGCTGATCACCGCCGGCCGGCCGGTGTGCGCGCGCGCGATCTTGACGGCGTTCTCCACCGCCTCCGCGCCGGTGCTGAAGAAGATCGCCTTCTTGGGCGCGTCGCCAGGCGCCAGCTCGCTCAAGCGTTGAGCGAGCTTCAGGTACGACTCGTACATCACCACCTGGAAGGCCGTGTGCGTGACGCGGTCGAGCTGCTCGCGTACCGCGGCCATGACGCGAGGGTGGTTGTGGCCGACGTTCATGACGCCGATGCCGCCGACGAAGTCGATGTAGCGGCGGCCGTCGGTATCCCAGATCTCCGAGCCCTGGGCGTGGTCGGCCACCACTGCATGGGCGGTCGAGACCCCGCGTGGAACGTACCGCTCGCGGAGCTTCTTCAACTCCTCGGCGTGCGATTCCCCCAAAGTCCTGTAATTCTAAGATCGGGCGAGATGGATCCCACCGAGGCCGTCGAGCGCCTGTGGCCTGGCCGGCAGGCCCGCGTCACGGCCCTGAGCGGCGGTATCACGAACCACAACTTCCGCGTCGACGTCGAGGGCGACTCGTTCGTTCTGCGCATGGGCGGGGCGCAGACCGAGCTGCTGGGCATCGACCGGAGGACAGAGCGAGAGGCGAATCACCGGGCGTTCGAGGTGGGCATCGCGCCCCATGTGGTCGGGTTCGCGGAACCTGAGGGCTGGCTGGTCACGCGGTTTATCCACGGCCGGCCGATCAGCCTCGATGAGATGCGCACTGCGCGCACGATCCAGCGCGTCGCTTCCGCGGTGCGTCGCTTTCACGAGGCTGCGCCGATTCCCGGTGTCTTCGACTCGCACGCCGTCGTCGTTGACTACAGGCTCGAAGCCGAGGCGCACGGCGTCACCATCCCCGACGCCTACGCGCGCGGTCTCGAGATGTCTGAGGGCATCCGTGCGGCGCGTGGTCCGCAGCCGTCGGTGCCGTGTCACAACGACCTGCTGAACGCCAACTTCCTGGACGACGGCGCCATCAAGATCGTCGACTGGGAGTACGCCGGCATGGGGGACAGGTTCTTTGACCTGGCCAACCTGTCGGTCAACAACGAGTTCGGGCCGGATGAGGATCGCGAGCTGATGTCCGCCTATTTCGGCACGGTGCGCGACGAGGATCTCGCGTCGCTGCAGCAGATGAAGTTCATGTCCGATTTCCGCGAGGCGATGTGGGGCGTTTTGCAGAGCGGCATCTCAGAGCTGGACGAGGACTTCAACGCCTATGCGGCGAAGCACTTCGAGCGAATGTTCTCGCACGTGCCCTGAGGCCGTCACGGCTGGGGGGCGTTCACCATTCCCCAGTGCTCGCCTCCGTCGGAAGTCATGGCCAGCGCGCCGACTTCCGAGTTCGCTGTCGACGTCAGCGCCCACCATGCGTTCCGCTGGTCGATGGCGCGAGCATGGTCCGACCTCCAGCTGCTGCTGGGGAAAGCGAGCTCATGGAGATACAGCCATGACCTGCCTCTGTCATCAGTCGTGTACACCGAACCGGAGTGAAACAGCCACCAGTGATCGGTGTCCACAAACGTGAGCTCGTCAGGCGAGATATCTACAAAGGGAAACGAAAGGCCGGCCCACGAGGTGCCCCCGTCCGATGACAGAAACGCACCGATCAGCTGCTCTCTGTCGTCCAAAACGAAGGCCACCTCGGCGCTGCCGGGAACCAGCCTGACCATCGTGTCGTAGTAATCGGTCCCGAACGTTGGAAAGAGCTCGGTCGAATGCCATGCTGCGCCACCGTCGGCAGTCACGAACACTGTTGGCGCCGGCTGATGGATTGCCCCCAGCCAACCCTCACCGCTGGCCCGAAATGTTGAGGACTGGGTCTCGAATATTTGCTGGAGCCTGGCGGCTGCAGGCAGGCCGGCTCCTATCCGCGTCCAGGTTTTTCCACCGTCCACTGTTCTGAAGAGGTGCGCGGAATCCGGACCGAAATCCTCTGCCCAGCCTTCGATCGGACTCGCAAAGGAGACGAAGGCACCTGGACCTGGGACTTCGACAACCTGCCAGTGATCGCCGCCGTCGATCGTGCGGTAGGTGAAGCCGGCATAGAGAAGGCCATTGCGCTCGTCGAAGAAATGCAGGTATGTCTGACTGCCCTCGGCTTTGCCTGAGTACCGCTTTTCCCAGTGAGCCGCGCGGTCGGTCGTCCTGAACACGAAGAACCGGGTTGATAACACGCTGTAGTCGACGACCACGGCCCAGCCGAGTGAAGGCGTGAGAAAGTCGTAGGTGGCGGAATAGGGCCCACTCAGAACGCGAAAGGTCGCCGGAATGATCGGCCCGGTCTGGGTGGGCGCTTCAGGCCTCAGATACCAGATGCCGGCAGCGGCGATGATGGCGACCGCCGCGACGATGACGATCAGACGCTGCCTGGTTCGTTGCATCGCGGAATCACGGTTGAGGGGGGCTGACGACGCTCCAGAAGCTGCCTCCGTCCGTGGTGATCACCAAGCGGCTGAGCTGCGATTTGGCCGTCGAGGTCAGGATTCCCCATGCGTGGTAGGCGTCGATGCCCTGGCCCAAGTCGAACTGCCACCCTTCCGGGATGCCTGACCCGTGGACGTGCGTCCACAGGCTGCCTGCGTTGTTACTCGTGTAGATCGCCCCGGAGCCGAGGATCCACCAGTGCTGCGCGTCGACGAAAGAAACTGCCTCCGGCGCTGACACGCGGGTTGGAAACGGCACTCCACGCCAGGTGTCGCCGTGATCGGCGGTCGAGAATGCGCTCAAGACATGGCCGGCACTGTCACTCACGAAGGCGACGACCAGGTTTCCGGACACACGCTTTACCGCTGTTTCGTACCAGCTGCCGGGCGCGACGTTGGACATGAGCGATTGCGAGCGCCAGGTGGCACCGCAGTCGAGTGTGAGGAAGACCGTCGCCGGCGATTCTGTTGCCGTGGCCCCCAGCCACCCCTCGCAATCGTTGCTGAAGGTCGAGGTTTGAGGTTCGAGCACCGGATGAGCCGCGCCGGATCCCGGCGGGGTGGCCTCGACCTCGTTCCATATCCTGCCGCCGTCGCCGGTGCGGTAGATGTGTTGGGCGCCTCCTCTGAACGTCTGGGCCCAACCTTCTGTCGGGCTGGCGAAGTTCACATACGGTTGCGACCCGGGGACGTTGATGGCTTGCCAGTGCGCTCCCCCATCACCCGTCCGATACGAGAATCCCGCGTACGCGAAGCCGTGCTGGGCATCGAAGAAGTGCAGGTAGGGCCGATCGCCTCTCGCCTTGCCAACGTACTGCTTGTACCAGTGCGCGGCCCCGTCCGTCGTATGGAAGACGAAGAACCTCGTCGTCAGCGCGCTGTAGTCGACCACCAGCGCCCAGCCAAGCGAGGGCGTGACGAAGGCATACGTTGGCGTGAACGGGCCCGTCAGGGAGGACGGCTGCGTCACGGTGGCCTGGCCGATCATGGATGGCATCTCGGGGCTCGCATACCAGATCCCGGCCGCCCCGATGGTTGCGACCGCCGTCGCGATGACGCTCATACGCCGCCAGGTTCGTGACATTGCTCTCTGACTAGCTGCGGACGCGCTTCCCTTCTGGATCGTATAGCGGCTCGGGTGAGATTTGGCCCGCAATCCACGAACCGAAAACCTCCACCTCGACCGCGGCCCCAGTCTCCACGTCGGCCGGCACGAATGCGTAGGCGATCGACTTGCCGACCGAGTATCCGTAACCCCCGCTCGTCACCCGGCCGCCGATCTCTCCCCCGATGCGCACCGGCTCGGAACCGAGTGCGACCGATCGCGGGTCGTCCAGCACCAGGCAGACCAGCCGCGTGCCGGCGGGCGACTCGCGTTTCTTCAGCAGCGCCGCCCGGCCGTTGAACTCGCCCTTGTCGAGCTTCACGCAGAAGCCCAGCCCCGCCTGGTACGGGTCGATCTCGGGCCCGATGTCCGCGCCCCACACCCGGTACCCCTTCTCCAGGCGCATCGAGTCGACCGCCTTGTATCCGCCGCCGACCAGCCCGTGCGGCGCCCCAGCCTCCCAAAGCGCGTCCCACAGCCGCAGCCCGAACTCGGCCGGGCAGTAGAGCTCCCAGCCGAGCTCGCCCACGTACGTCACCCGCAACGCCAGGCAAGGCACTGGCCCCACCGCGAGCTCGCGCGCGGTCATGTATGGAAAGGCGGCGTTCGAGACATCGGCCGGCGTCAACGACTGAAGGATCGTTCGCGCCTTGGGACCCCACAGTCCGATGCACGCGTAGGCGGACGTGACGTCCTCGACCTGAACCGATCCGTCGCGCGAGGCGTGCTCGCGGATGAACGACAGGTCGTGCCTGCCGAAGGCGGTGCCAGTGACGATTCGGAACCGGTCGCCGGCTAGACGTGTCACGGTGAAGTCGCACTCGATGCCGCCGTCGTCGTTGAGCATCTGCGTGTAAGTCAGCCGGCCCACGCCGCGCGCCACCTGGTTGTCGCAGAGCCGCTCCAGGAACGAAGCCGCGCCTGAACCACGGACCTCGATCTTGGCGAACGACGTGAAGTCGAACAGGCCGGCAGACTCGCGGCAGCCTCGATGCTCGGCCTCGATGGCGGGCGACCACAGCCGCCCCGCCCAACCGCGCGGCCGCATCGATTCGTCGCCGCGCGCGGCGTTGGGCTCGAACCAGTTGACGCGCTCCCATCCCGACTTCTCGCCGAATGCGGCGCCAAGCTCGCGCAGCCGCGGATATGCGGCCGACGTGCGCAGCGGCCGGCCCGCGCTGCGCTCGTGGCCTGGGTACTTCACGTCGTAGTAGGTCGAGTACACCTCGACGGTGCGCGCGAGCGTGTAGTCGCGGCTCATGTAGTGGCGGCCGAAGCGTCCCGAGTCCATCTCCCAGGCATCGATCTCGGGCCGGCCGTTGACGATCCACTCGGCCACCAGCCGGCCCATGCCGCCGGCCCCGGCGAGGCCGTGCGCGCAGAAGCCGGCCGCCACCCAGAAGCCGTGCACCTCCGACGGCCCGAGGATGAACTCGCCGTCGGGTGTGAACGCCTCGGGCCCGTTGACCAGGCGCACGACCTGCGCGTCCTTCAATGAAGGCACGCGCACGATCGCGTTCTGCATCAATGGATCGAATCGGTCCCAGTCCTCGGTCAGCAGCCGGCCGTTGAAGTCGGCGGGTATGCCGTCGAGGCCCCACGGCGCCGGGTCGCGCTCGTAGCCGCCCATCACCAGGCCCCCCGACTCGGGTCGGAAATAGACAAGCAGCGAGGGGTCGCGCATCGTCGGCATGTCCAGCCGCAACCCCGAGGGCTTGGTGATCAGGTACTCGTGGGCCATCGGGATGATCGGCACCACAACTTCCAGCAGGCGGCCGATCTCGGGCGCGAACATGCCGCCCGCGTTCACGACCAGCTTCGTGTCGATCGCTCCCTTGTCGGTGATGACGCGGCGGACCTCACCTTCCTCGACCTCGATCGACGTGACCCGCGTGTCCTCGCAGATCTCAGCGCCGCGCCGGCGCGCACCCTCAACGAGCGCGAACGTCAGCTGGCTCGGGTCGATGTAGCCGTCGGTCGGCAGGTACGCGGCGCCAAGCACTCCGTCGGTGGACATCGGCGGAAAGAGTCGCTGCGCGTCATCGGCCGAGATGAGCTCGAGCGGCAGACCGAAGGTCTTCGCCCAGCCGGCCTGCCGCGCCAGCTCTTCCATCCGCTCGGCGCTCGACGCCAGCCGCAGCGACCCCACCTCATGCCAGCCGGTCTCGAGTCCGACCTCGTCGCGCAGGTTTCGATACAGGTCGACCGAGTTCATCATCATCCGCGTCAGGCTCAGCGAGCCGCGCAGCTGACCGACGAGACCGGCGGAGTGAAACGTCGAGCCGGATGTGACGCGCGCGCGCTCGACCAGGACGGTGTCCGTCCAGCCGAGGCGCGCAAGCCAGTAGAGGATCGACGCGCCGCCGACACCCCCGCCGATGACGACGGCGCGCGCGCGATTCCTCAAACGGCGTTTAGGCCGGCGCTTCGGCGGGTTGGACTATCGGAGTCTCGGGCGCCTTGCGCTGGGCGACGGCCCAATAGACGAGCCCAACCAGGATGATCACGCCGAGCGTGAACTCGTAGACGGGAATGTTGCTGAGGAAGCCAGGGACTGTGATGTTCGGCAGGGCGCTGAGCGGCGGGTTCTGGCCACCGACCGTGACGTCTCTCGGCCACAGGAAGTTGATCTCCATCGCGACGCCCCACACAAGCCCG
>VBIA01000168.1 GCA_005879985.1 Chloroflexota bacterium
CGTCGAAGCCGGGCAGCTGCCGGCCTGCAGCCTCGCGATCGATGGCTCTCAAGGACTGGGTGCGCGGAGTGAACGTCAGGTCCGCGTCGAGGCTTGCGCGCTGGAATCGCCAGCCTTGGTTCAGATCCATGCGTGGTCGTGGCTGATAGCCGAAGTCCGGTACAGGCTGGCCTGACTGCATGGCCACGCGGCCTCCGTCCACGAGCTGGAAACCCAGCGTGGGCGCAAGTCCGGCCGGGGTCACATTGGCGCCGCACGAGCTCATCACGGCCAGCGACAGGGTCGCGACCGCGACCGCGAGCCCGCGCGTCAGGAGGAGGCTCATCGGCCTAGATCTCCATTTGACCACGGGGACATAACGCCCTGTCCGCGTTTTCTCAGCACAGGCCGCCGGCCAGATCAATCGCGCGTGCGAAGCGGGCACGCTTGGTGAGGAGGACCCTCTTGCTCCTGCATTCCGCGCTGTTCTTCGGGGTTCTTGCCACCGGGACGACGGTTGGCTCGCTCGCGCCGAGGCTCATCTCTGCGCGTTGGCCGGTGTCCGTGCCGTTCGAGCTGGCGCTGATCGGTGCCACGTCTTCAGTCGCGTCAGTGCTCAGCGGCGATGCCGGGCTCGACAATCGGCTGGCCCTGATCGCCTTCACGGCGGTCGTGCTCACGCGCGTGTGGCAGCCGCGATGGAGCTGGGTCGGGGCCGCGCTGTTCGCGACCGCGAGCCTGGCGGCGCTCGCGTACCTGGCGTACGCGGCTCAGCTCACGTACGACAACGTGCGCGGACCCGTGTACCTCGTCAGCTCGACCGTCCTCCTGCTGCTGGAGGCAGCGGCGCTGACGCTTTCCGCGTCCTATCTGTTCGAGATCGTCGATGTGCTGGCGCGGCGCCGGGAGCCGCAGCACCAGGGAGACCCTGGCTACTTGCCGAAGGTGGCGATCCAGGTTCCGGCATACAACGAGCCGATCGAGGTCATCACCGAGACGCTCAACGCACTGGCGAAGCTGGACTATCCGGACCTCATCGTGCAGGTCGTAGACAACAACACGCCCGAGGAGGCCAACTGGCGCGCGCTGGAGTCACTGTGCAATCAGCTCGGCTCCCGCTTCCAGTTCATGCATCTCGAGAACTGGCCGGGCTACAAGGCGGGGGCGCTGAACGAAGCCAACCGCCGCCTGCCGGCCAACGTCGAGGTGGTCGGAGTGGTCGACTCCGACTACGTCGTCAATCCTGACTGGCTGCGCGCCGTGGTCGACCACTTCTCGGATCCGCGCGTGGCTTTCGTGCAGACGCCGCAGAACTATCGCGACTGGGCCGACGACCAGTACCTGCGCGGGCTGTATTACAGCTACCAGTACTTCTTCGAGATCACGATGCCCTGCCGCCGGCACCGCAACGCGATCATCTTCGCCGGCACGATGGGCCTCATCCGGCTTAGCGTGCTGCGAGAGATAGGCGGCTGGAACTCCGACGTCGTCACCGAGGATGCCGAGGCAAGCCTGCGCATGCTGGCGCGAGGCTACAGCGGCGTTTACGAGCCGCGCACCTTCGGCGCCGGCCTGATGCCACTGACATTCGACGGCTTGAAGAAGCAGCGGTTTCGCTGGTCGCTCG
This sequence comes from Chloroflexota bacterium, assembly GCA_005879985.1. Lineage (GTDB taxonomy): Bacteria > Chloroflexota > Dormibacteria > Dormibacterales > Dormibacteraceae > CF-118. The sequence goes on from VBIA01000168.1 coordinate 1,607, forward strand.
GAGGCATGCAGATCCTCCGCCTGCACTGGAAGCGATTGCTTCTGCCCGGACACGGGGGCAAGCTCACGCTCGGCCAGAAGATCCACTACCTGCTCGGAAGCGTGCAGTGGTTCGGCGACCCGCTGATGACCGCCTTCACGCTGCTCCTGCTCGCGACCGCGACCGCAACCGCGTTCCATCACCAGCTGCCGATCAGGACGATGACCGGCGCGATCCTCGGACTGCCGATCGCATTTCTCGCGGGAGGCCTTCTGCGCGCCGTGTGGGCGATGAAGCTCAAGACGCGCTGCACGTGGCGCGACGCGATCGCCGGCCTGCAGGTGTGGTTTGCGCTGAGCTGGGTGGTGACAATCGCGTGCGTCCGCGGGCTGATGCGGTTCAAGACCGCGTTCTTGCGCACGCCGAAGCAGAAGGAGGGGGAGGCCACAGCGCTCCAGGTCGTCAAGTCCGCGCAGGTCGAGCTGATGCTGGCGGCGGCGGGTTTCGCGGCCGCGATCGCGATGCTGCTTCGCGCGCCGTCGCTTTCAACCGCGGCGTTGTCGTTCCTGTTGATGTTCCAGGCGAGCGTCTACGCAAACGCCCCCTGGGCAAGCGCGGCGGCCGAGGGCATCCACCTAACGCCGCTGCGCCGTGCCTACCGCCGCTCGGCGCAGAGCACCGGCGCGTGGCCCGCCTACGGCAACTCGTTGCTGGCGGTGCCTGCCGCGGTCGCGGCGATCGGTCTTGTGTTGTGGCTGATGACGTCCCTGGCCACTGTCGCCATCACGCCACCGTTGAGCGAGGCGCCGCCGGCGCCGGTGCAGCGAGCGTCGCCGTCACCGTCGTCGAGCCCGAGCGAGTCGCCTTCGCCACAGCAGTCGCCCTCGGCGCAGCCTTCGCCGCCGCAGCCCTCGAAATAGAAAACGGGCCGGCGCGATGCCGGCCCGTTCCGTGGAAATCGCTTATCGGCGCGGGTTGGTCTTCAGCAGGCCAAACGTTGCGCCCTGCGGGTCCGTCGCGATGGCGAAGCGCCCGCCAGGAAAGTCCTGCGGCGCGACCATCTCGCGCGCACCCAGGTCTGTCGCCTTCTTGAACGCCTTGTCGACGTCCGCGACCTCGAAGTACGGCATCCAGTAGCTAGGTACCTCGGCGGGGACCATGGAGTTCATCTCCATACCGCCGGCGATGCTGTCTCCGTTGACCTGGAACTCGATGTACTCGGGCATATCGCCCTGCCCGCCCATCTCGCTCTTCTTGGGCGACCAACCGAAGACCTTGTTGTAGAAGTCGATCGACTTGTCGATGCCGCGCGCGTTGAGCTCCGACCAGCTGAACGAGTTCGGGACGTTCATGACCTGCGCGCCCTTCATCTCGCCCGGCTCCCATGCGCCGATGAAAGCTCCCGCCGGGTCCTGGATGACGACCATCCTGCCCTGCGGGCCGACCTGCATCGGCTCGACGATCACCCGACCGCCGGCCGCCTTGGTCTTCTTGACCGTGTCGTCCGCGTTCTTGGTCCCGACATAGACCAGCCAGGCGGACGGGCCTTCAGGCGACTGCTTCGGCCCGATGCCGGCGACGTCCTTGCCGCCGAGCTTGCCGAGAGCGTAGCCGCCGTACTGCGGGTCGGGGTTGACCTCAACGTGCCAGCCGAACAGCTTGCCGTAGAACTCTCGTGACCCGGCCGGATCGCCGCTCGACAGGTCGAGCCAGATCGGCACATTGGCCACCGCTGTCTTGGTTTCAGCCATAGGGCAACTACCTCCGTGAATCCCCGGTCTGCCTCTCTACGAGCCCCATTTGTACCACCGTTCGATCAAGCGCTGTGGCCCCGAGGATGGAGAGACTAGATTTTTAGAGCTACCCCATTTATACTGCGACTAGATCACTCGAATAAGGAGGTGCTGCAGGTCATGGGCATCGTCAACACGGAGGCTCGGACGGAACGAATGGACGGCCGCTGGCTCGGGCTTGCGGCACTCTCTGTGAGCGGCCTTGTGCTCGGCCTGGACATCACGGTGCTTGTCACCGCGCTGCCGACTCTGTCGGCCAAGCTCGGTGCCACCACCGACCAGCTGCAGTGGATGTCAGCAGCCTACACGCTGTCCTTGGCCGGGTTCATGCTGCCGGCCGGGGTGCTGGGCGATCGGTTCGGCCGCCGCCGGCTGCTGCTGTTCGCGCTTGTCGCGTTCGGAATTTCATCGGTGGCCGCGAGCCAGGTCACGACCGCCAACGGGCTCATCGCGATGCGCGCCGTCATGGGCGTGAGCGGGGCGGTGATCCTCCCGCTGATGCAGGCAATGCTGCCGGTCATGTTCGCCCCGGACGAGCGGCAGAGGGCGCTCGGCTTTGCGGGCGCCGGCGCGTTTCTCGGCCTGCCGTTGGGTCCGCTCGTCGCAGGGTTCCTGCTGACCCACTACGACTGGGGATCCATCTTCCTGATCAACGGCCCGGTCGTGGTCCTCGCGCTCATCGGCACGTGGTTCTTCGTGCCGGAGAGCAAGGACCCGAACCCGCGGCGCCTCGACTGGCTCGGCGCGGTGTTCGAGGTGGTCGGCGTGACCGCGGTGGTGTACTCGATCATCGAGGAGCCGGTGCGCGGGTGGGGCGACGTGCAGGTCTACGCGCCGCTCATCGGCGGGGCGCTGCTGCTCGCGGCGTTCGTCGTGTGGGAGCTGCGCGTCGCGTTTCCGCTGGTGGACCTGAACCTTTTCCGCAGCGCGCGGTTCTCGTGGGCGACCGTCGCCTTCATCGTCGTCGGTTTCGGGATGACCGGCGTGATGTTCCTCATCTCGCCGTTCCTGCAGGTCGTCCAGGGCAACGACGCGCAGGCGACCGGCCTGCGTCTGCTGCCGCTAGTCATCGCCATGATGGCCGCCGCGATAGGCAGCGACTGGCTGAACAAGCGTCTCGGCACCAAGGTGATGTCGAGCGCCGGCCTGCTCGGCGGCGCGATTTCGATGCTGCTGCTGTCCCGTGTCACGGTCGATGGCGGCTACGGCTTGGTGGCCGTCGCCCTCGCGATCATGGGCGCGAGCATCGCGATGGCGATGATCCCGGCCCTCGATGCGATCCTCGGTGCACTGCCCGAAGGCGAGACCGGTGGCGGCAGCGCGCTGACGCGGACTCTGCAGAACGTTGGCGCATCGCTGGGCGTCGCGATCATGGGCAGCATCCTGAACAGCGCCTACCAGTCGGACGTGCACCACCGGCTCGCTGCACTGCCCGCTTCCGTGCAGAGCGCTGCCGAGTCGGGCGTTGCCGTCGCCGCGGCGGTGGCGCACCACCTGCCGGGCCCGATCGCGGCACAGGTTCTGCGCGCGGCACGGGAGGCGTACGTCAACGGAATGTCCGAAGTCCTCCTTGTGACCGCGGGCATGATGCTCGTCGGCTCGGTGTTGATGGCGACCTTCATGCCGGCCCTCGCCGCCGGGGCCGATGCTGGCGACCTGCGTCTCGCCGGAGTAGCTTCATGACGGTGGCCGGCTTACGCGAGCGAAAGAAACAGAAAACCAAGGCGGCGATCCAGCGGGCGGCACTCCGTCTCTTCAAGCGCCAGGGCTACGAGGAGACGACCGTCGAGCAGATCGCTGCCGCGGCCGACATCTCGGAAAGCACGTTCTTCAATTACTTTCCATCCAAGGAGGACGTCGTCATCTATGACGAGTACGACCCCCAGATCTTCGCCGCACTCGCGACGGGCAAGCACGACGAGCCGCTTGCGAAGTCGATCGAGAGGCTGATCGGGACGCTCGGCGGTTTGTTCGAGGCAGATCACGATGCCATCTACGAGCGCGCCAAGCTGTCGCTCGAGGTGCCCGAACTGCGCGCGCATGCGTGGGAAGAGCTGGAGAAGGCCCGCGACCTGATCGGATCGATCATCGCCGCGCGTACGGGCCGTCCTGCGTCTGCCCTCGAGGTGCGCGTGATCTCGATGGCGCTCGTGGGCGCCGCGTTCGAGGCGAGCATGGAGTGGGTGCGGTCAGGCGGAAAGGGCAACATGATCGACCTGCTCAAGAAGGCCATCGACGCGATCGGCTTCTACGGGATGCTCCACAGGCTGGAGTCGAAGGCCGCGTCCGGGTAGCCGGTATAATTTCGCGCGTTCGGTGACTATGGCGGAGGGGAGACACCCGTTCCCTTTCCGAACACGGAAGTTAAGCCCTCCAGCGCCGATGGTACTGTCGGGGTAACCCGATGGGAGAGTAGGTCGTTGCCGAGCACCTATAAAGTCCCGTCGCCCGCGAGGGTGGCGGGACTTTAGCTTTTGTATACAAACGCAGGGAATTCAGCTCGATTTAGGCCGCGTTTGTATACAAAAGCTGGGAATGCTGCGCGCCCGGACCGCTCTAGCGGGTGCGGCGGCGGCGGGCGCGGAGGCTCTTGATCTTGCGAGCCTCGGCGGGCGGCACGTAGTGCGATCGCCGGCGCATCTCGCGCACGAGCCCTTGCTCCTGCACCTTGCGCCGGAACTCGCGGAGCGCCTGCTCGAACTCCTCGGGATCCTTGACGACTATCCGCACGACGCAACAGGATACCGGACGGCGGTCTAGCCGAGGGCTGGCTTAGGTTCAGCCTCGCCGAGGCTCGACGCCCGCAGCGTAGGCAGCAGCAGGTAGCAGCGGACGGCAAGCAGCACCAGCAGCGCCAGCAGAGTGACCAGAACGTCCCCGACCACCTGGCCGACGTTGGCGTGGAACAGAAAGATCGCAACCCCTTCGGCGACCACGCCGAGGCCGAGGATGGGGAGGAAGACAAGGTCGTGCACGGCCATGAAGAACTGCACGAGGAGGTTGTTGAGAGACAGCGCGAGCCCGATCACGCCCACCGCGAACACGTACGGCACTGCGTCGCTGAAGGACGGTCCGAACAGGACGCCCACCACCAGGCCTGGCAGCACGCCGAACACGAGCAGGGCGCCGGCGCCGAGCAGCGTCAGGAGCCCGGCCGAGTAAAGCAGGATGCGGCCCGGGTGCTCCTCCTTGGCCACCGCCTCGACCACGCGCGGGAACAGCACCTGGCTCACGCTCAGCGTGAGGAAGAAGAGGATCGTGCCGATCTTGTTGAGCCCGCCGTAGATGCCGCCGGCGTGGCTGCTCAGGTAATGCTCGGCGAGGATGACGTCCTGGTTGTAGAGGATCTGCACGCCGATGATTCCTGCGGCGGCCGCGAGCGAGAAGCCGGCCATGACGCGCAGATGCACGCGCGTCTTGCTGCGCCCGAGATGGTCGCGCAGCGCGATCAATCCGAGGGCGAACGCGAACACCAGGCCCAGCAGCACCGCGGCCATCGCGCCTGAGACCGCGTAGTTGGCGGCGAGAAGTGCCACCACAGTAGCTGTCCGCACGACCAGCTCAAGGGAGAGGTTCAGCGAAAGCGCGGTGAACCTCTGCAGGCCCTGCAGGATGCCGCGCGGGATCGACACCTGCCAGATGAGCGCGATCGAGAAGCCGAGGATGAGCACCGGGATCGTCGAACCGAGGTGCTCGAAGCTTGCAACCGGCCGCGCGAGCAGGGTCGTGAACAGGATCGCGACCAGGCTGGGGATCGCGATCAGCCGGATCGTGCGAGTGAGCAGCGAGCTGATGCCCTCGGCGCCGCGTGCAGCCAGCGTCGCGGTATAGCGCGCGAGCACGACGACGAGGATCAGTGCCGGCGCGGTGCCCACGGCATAGAGGGCTATGAGGAACGCGACCTGGCCGTACGTCGCCGGTCCGAGCACGCGGCCCGCGATGGCGTGGTAGACGAAGCCGCCGATTCCCGCGACGAGGCCGCCGACGAACAGGATCAGGTTCTGGCGGACCAACCGGCTGCGCCGGACCTGGGCCAGGCGCTCGCGCAGATCGAGACGCCCGACGCTCAGCACGATCCCACGGATTCTATCGACCGCCGCCAAAACGACTGGCGCGGTTAAGCGTTGGATAATCACGAGCACCATGCCCGCCGAGAAGCCGATCGTGTCGGCCCTGATCGTCAGCTTCAACGTGAAGCCGCTGCTGCTCAAGTGCCTCGAGGCTTTCTTCGGGCACGCTGACGTGCCGGTCGAAGCCGTGGTGGTCGACAACGCATCTACCGACGGGTCGGCGGCGGCCGTCGCGAGCGAATTTCCGAAGGCCATCGTGCTGGCGCAGCAGCGCAACCTCGGCTTCGGTCGCGCCAATAACGTGGGCCTCGAACGGTGCCAGGGACGATTCGTGCTCCTGCTGAATCCCGACGTCACGGTCAACCCCCTGGCCGTCGGCCGGATGGCCGACTTCCTGATCACGCGACCCGACGCGGCCGTGGTGGGACCCCGCCTGCTGTTTCCGGATGGCCGCATCGACCCTGACGCGCGCCGCTCCTTCCCCGTGCCGAGCACGCTTTTCTACCGCACGGTCGGGCTCAGCCGGCTCTTTCCGCGCAGCCGCGTGTTTGGGCGCCACAACATGGGCCACATGTCGGAGACCGAGGTCCACGAGATGGATGCCGGCAGCGCCGCCTGCATGATGGTCCGCATGGCGGCCCTGGACCGGGTCGGCTTCTTCGACCCCCGCTACTTCATGTTCGGCGAAGACCTGGACCTCTGCTACAGGCTCAAGCTGGGCGGCTGGAAGGTCTTCTACCTGCCGAGCGCCAGCGCCATCCACCACAAGGGAGCTGCGACCAGACAAGCCGAGAGCAAGATGCTGTACGAGCGGCACCGCGCGATGTGGGCGTACCACTCGAAGCACCACGCCGACGAGATCTCGGCGTTCGCGAACGGACTCGTCTGGGCGCAGATCTGGGGCCGCTGGGCGGCCTCGGCGATGCGCCAGACCGTCGGCCAGGGGCGGCGTTCCAGCCCGTAGAGTTCTGCTGCGCCGATGTATCACCAGATCACCAGCAACAAGCGCAAGAGCGTCATCGTCGTGGTCTGCTTCCTGGCGGTGTGGCTGCTGGCGGGTTTCGTCATCGGCGAGATCGGCAGCGCGAGCACCGGCGGCGCGATCGTCGGCACGGTCGTTCTGGGCCTCCTGGGCGTCGGCGCCGCCCTGTACGCGTACTACCTCGGCGCCCCGACCGTCCTGAGCGCGATGGGCGCGCACGAGGCCGATCCCGGGCAGTACCAGCAGCTGTACAACATCGTGCAGACGCTCGCGATCGGAGACGGCCTGCCGCTGCCGAAGGTCTATGTCATCGACGACCCCAGCCCGAACGCCTTCGCTACCGGGCGTGACCCGCAGCACGCGGCCGTCTCGGTGACCACCGGGCTGCTGCAGATGATGAACCGCGAGGAGCTCGAAGGCGTGCTCTCGCACGAGATGAGCCACATCAAGAACTACGACGTGAGATTGCTGCTCGTCGTCACGACGATGATCGGACTCGCGGCGATCATCTCCAGCATCTTCTGGCGGGGCGCGCTGCGCATGAACTTCCGCGGCCGCAACTCTGGTCAGGCGATGCTGATCATCTTCGCCATCGGGATCATCTTCACCCTCATCGCTTTCCTGGTCGGTCCACTGATGCAGCTGGCGCTGTCACGCGACCGCGAATCGCTGGCGGACGTGAGCGGGGTGGAGCTGACACGCAACCCCGTCGGCCTGATCAACGCGCTGAAGAAGATCGCCGCCAACGACAAGCCGCCCGAGAAGTTCAACCACGCGGTCGCGGCGATGTGCATCGACAACCCGGAGGAGCATCACGGCAGCTTCTTCAGCCGCCTCTTCGAAACACATCCGCCAATCGAGGAGCGGATAGCCACCCTGGAGAAGATCGCAAGCGTCCAACAAACCTAAAGGCGCGGGTGAGGACAGGTGTCCTCCCCCGCGGAACCCCCTCCTCTCCTCGGCCACGCCTGGGAGGCGCCTGGAAGGTGGCACGCTTGGGTTACGGCCGGAATAAATCCGGCCTCTGGCTCCACTCTGCACTGGATAATCCCGATTCGTGAGCGCGGTTCTGCCGTTCCTGGCGAAGTTCCTGCACGTGCGTCGGTCGGAGCTCGACCGCACGCTGCAGGTCGCCGGCTTCGCGATGGTCCTCGGCTGGGCGATGTACACCGCCTTCAACGGCGTCCAGGCCATCTTCCTCACCAAGTCCGGCCCTCAGGCGTACCCGCTGTTCTTCATCATCCTGGCCCTCGCCGTCTGGCCGATGGTCGCGCTGCAGGGCGCGCTAACGCGCCGCATCGGGGTCACCCGCGCTTTCCGCGTGATCCTCGCCCTCAACGTGGTCGCCGCGATTGGCGTGTTCATCGCGTACGAGGTCGACGAATCGCCCGCCGTCGCCTTCACGGCCTACGTCATCTACTCCGTCGCCTTCGAGCTCGTGATGCTGCAGTTCTGGCTGTTCGTCACGCAGCACTTCAACCTGCTCGAGGGCAAGCGCATCTTTCCGGTGATCGCTGCGGGATCGAGCATCGGCTACATCCTGTCCGGAGTCACGACCACCGCCATCGCGATCTTCGCCACCGAGCCTCTCATCTTCGTTTGGGCCATCGGTTCGGCGGTCTCGATCTACGTGACCTCATGGCTCGAGAAGCGCCTCTACCGGCCGGCCTTCGACGACGACGCCGAGCAGTTCTTCGCCGACGAGCACGTCGCGCGGAGCCGCCACGGATTCGGGACGGCCGTCCGCGCGGCTGTCCAGTACCTCACCGGCAGCCGGCTTGTCCTCGCGCTGATCCTCCTCGCGCTGGTGCTCCAGGTGGCGAGCCGCGTCGGCGATTACCTCGTCGCAGTCATCTTCGTCAACGCCACGCACGGCGACCTGCAGGCGCTGACCATCCTCCTCGGCAACGCGTGGCTCGCGAGCTACGTGGTGCAGCTTGTGGTGAGCCTGGTGATCGCTCCGATCGCGCTCGAAAAGCTCGGTGTCAAGAACTCGATCCTCGCGCTGCCGGTCTTCACGCTCGTCGGCTTCACGCTGATGGCCGTCAGCCCGGTGCTTATCACATCGTTGTTCCTTTTCATCGTCCGCAACGGACTGCAGACCGGCCTCGATGATCCCGCTGAGAACGTCCTCGGCAGCGCGCTGCCTGCGCAGATCGGGCCGAAGTTGAAGTTCCTGCTGGACAACCTGGTGCTGCCCGGCGGCGCGGTCCTGAGCGGTGTCGGCCTCGTCGTGACCCAGCGCATGACGGCGGGCAGCCTCGAGGTGCTCGCGGTGATCGGGATGCTCGTCGCCTGCTTCTTCATCCTCGCGGCGCTTCGCGTGCGCGGTCTCTATGTCGGCGCGATCTACGAGCGCCTGCGCACGCACGCCATCTCGCTGTCCGACTTCCAGCAGGCGCTCGGCGCGCCCACGCCCGAGCAGATCGCCGAGCTGCAGGGCTTCATCCGCCAGGGTGACGACAAGGTTCGCGATTTCGCGGCCGCCGCGCTCGGCAAGCTTGCTCCTGACGCGTTCGCATCGATGCTCCCGGAGCTGACCGCGTCCGAAGACGCGATGTTGCGCCGCCTGGCGTTCCAGATGGCGCCGCCCGAGGTCATCAGCGCCGACCAGCTCGGCGCCGCGGCATTCGACCCCGATCCCTGGGTTCGCGCGGCGGCGGCGGTGGCGGGCACGAGCAAGCGGCCGCCGTGGGAGGGATCGCCTGCCGTCCTCGACCGCCTGGTCGACGCGAACGACGTTCAGCACCGCGCGGCCGCGGTGTGGGCGGCTTCGTTCGTGGGCGATCACAAGAGGGTCGCGATGGCGCTGGCGGATCCCGAGCCCCGCGTGCGTCTCGAGGGTCTGCGCAGCTTCGCCAAGATGAAGGCGGGCGTCCCCGGATCGGCGGCCGCACTCATTGCCTGCATGCGCGATCCCGAGCGCGACGTCAAACGGGCCGCGCTCCGAGAAGCCACGCGCTGGTCGTCCCCGCCCGAGCTCGAGGCGGATTTCGTGGCCGCCCTTGTCGAGGGACTGGCCAGCGGCGACCGCGAGGTGCGGCGCCTGGCGGCCGAAGCGCTGGCCGCGCAGCCTGCCGCCGCGCTGGCGCAAACGCTGCCGCTCCTCCAGGGTCGCGGCGACGCGGCGCCGGCGACGATCGAAGCGCTGGTGCGCAGCGGCCGGCCCGAGCTGTTCGAGCACGCGCGCGGCCACCTCGAGCACCAGATGACGGAGGGAGTGCACCTGGCCAGGCTTGGAGCGCGCCTTTCGGCCGCGCATCATCGCGGCGAAAACGGCTCGGCCCAGCATGTCTTCCTGCACGTCGCGCTGGACGACTACGTGGACTTCGTGGCGGAGAGCGGGCTCGCCGCCATGCGCGCTCTGCACGGAAAGCGAGGGTTCGCGACGGTCGAGCGTGGCGTTCGCTCGATCGAGCCTGGCGCGAAGGCCGAGGGCCTGGAGACGCTGCTAAACTTCGGCCCCGGCTGGCTGGCGGCACCGCTGGCGCAGCTTCTTGACCGTGAATCTTTTGACCCGACAACCACGCGTGGCCTCTCGAAGGCCGAGCTGGAGGCTCTGGAAAAGCATCCCGACAGGTGGGTCCAAGAAGGCGCAAGGGCCGTCCTGGTGGGACCGGGGCCGGGCATGAAAGAGCTCATCGCGCTCAAGCAGGTCCCGCTGTTCAGCGACCTGACGCTGGAGCAGCTCGCAAGCATCGACCGGCTCATGGTCACGCGTCACTACATGAAGGGCGAGCTGGTTTTCCGCGAGGGCGACGTCGGTTCCGAGCTCTACGTCGTGCTCGAGGGAGAGATCCGCATCCACCTCGATGGAGCCGGACGCGACGTGACCATCGCGCGTCTCGGCCCGAACACGGTGGTGGGGGAGATGGCCGTCTTCGACGAACAGCCGCGCTCGGCGAGCGCCGAGGCGACGGTGGACACGACGGTGCGCGTGCTGCGCAAGGACCGGCTGCAGGTGATCGTCCACGAGCATCCAGAGGTGCTGCTGGAGTTCGTCAAAAACTTGAGCCAGCGCATCCGCCAGATGGACGCACGCATCGAAGGAGGAGCTCCCCCTCTCCCGCAAGCGGGAGAGGGCTAGGGTGAGGGTCAGGTGAGGTCCCCCTAAGGTTCCCCTCTCCCGCTGTGCGGGAGAGGGTCAGGGTGAGGGTTGCTCCTCCAACGCGTTGAAGATCCGCTCGAGCACGTTGTTCATGTCGCTGGCGAGTTCTCCATTCCAGAACCGAAGCACGCGCCAGCCGTTCTGGCTAAGCCACAGGGTCCGCCTGACATCGCGCTCCTGCTGGTCGTCGAATCCGTGGCGGTCGCCGTCGGTTTCGATGATCAGCCGCGCTGATTTGCATGCGAAGTCGGCGATGAACGGCCCAATCGGTACCTGGCGCCGAACCTTGTAATCGAGGAATCGGCGGTCGCGAAGGTTGTACCAAAGACGGCGCTCCGTGTCGCTCATTATTTGGCGTTGCTCGCGGGCTCGGGTCACGCGCAGTGGTGGTCGCATGGGCCCAAGCATTCACCGAAGGGAGTTCAATTGCGATCCTTTCTTTACAGCCCTCACCCTGCCCTCTCCCGCACGCGGGAGAGGGGAAACCTACTCTTCCGGGCGGACCTCGATCTTCTTTCGCGCCGCTTCCAGGCGCTCGGTGCAGATCTTCAAATAGACGCGAGCCTCGTCGACCGCCTTCAGCGCGTCCTCCAGCGATAGGTCGCCGTCCTCGAGGAGCTTCAGCTTCTCGTCGAGCTTGATCAGCGCCTGCTCGTACGTCAGGTCCTGGCTCACGGCTCGACCTCGTCGACTCGCGCACCAAGCCGGCCCGAGGCGAGGCTGATGCGAACCCGCCCGCCGCTCTTCACCGCGGTCGCGGTGGTCACGACCGCGCCCGAGTCCGCGTCCTGCGTGATGCTGTAACCGCGGGCCAGCACCGAGTCGGGGCTCAGCGCGATGAGGCGCTCGCGGCGATGCTCCAGGCCGCGTTCGGCGGACGCGAAGCGAGCGGCGAGCGCGCGGTCGAGCCGCTCCGAGGCACGTCGCGAGGCCAGCAGATTGACGCCGCGGTCGACCCGGGCAAAAGCCACCGCCTCGAGCCGCCGCCCGCGTTCGCGCAGCGATTCGGCGCGGCGAGCGACCTGCTGCACGGGACTGAGCCGCGCAACCTCCGCCCGCGCCCGCGCCAGGCGCTCAGTGCGCGAGCGAAGCAAGGCGGGCAGCGCCTGCACCAGCCGCTCGCGGCGCGCTCGCAGCCGCTCCGCCTCGCGTTCCACGCGCAGAGACTGCTCGCGGTCGAGGCGACGCGCGCGCTCGCGAAGCTGCGCCAGGAGGTCGGCTTTCTTCGGCACCACCCGGGCGCCGGCTTCGGTCGGCGTCCGGCACTCGGCGTCGGCCACCATGTCGGCCACGGTGCGGTCCGACGTGTGCCCGAGCGCGGTCACGACCGGCAGCCGCGACGCCAGGATCGCCCGCGCGATCACCTCGTTGTTGAAGGCGAACATCTCCTCGAAGCTCCCGCCGCCGCGCGCGATGATCAGAACGTCCGCCAAGCCCTCCGCGTTGCACCGGCGCAGCGCGCGCGAGATGCTGCCGGGCGCCGCGTTGCCCTGAACCTGCACCGGGTACACGACCACGCCCATGTTGGGGTAGCGCTCCCAGATGGTCTCCTGCAGGTCGTGGATGACCGCGCCGGTTGGCGAGGTCAGCAGCGCGACCGCCCGCGGCAGGAACGGGAGGGGCCGCTTGCGCTTCGGGTCGAAGGCGCCTTCGGCCTCGAGGCGGCGCTTCAGCTCCTCCAGGCGGGCACGCAGCTTGCCCACATCGTCGAACTCGATCTGGTCGACATTGAAGCTGAGCCGCCCGGTCTTGTTGTAGAAATCGATCCGGCCGCGGAAGACGAACACCTGCCCGTCCTCGGGCAGCGTCGTCACCCGGCGGGCGTTGTCGGCGAAAAGGACGGCCTCGATCTTGCTGAACCCGTCCTGGATCGTGAAGTTGAAGATCCCGGCGGCGCTGCGCTTCACCCCGGTGACCTCGCCCTTGAGCAGGACGGCCGTAAGCGGCCGCAACTCGCGCTGGATCTCCTTGGCGAGCTCGGTCACGGTGAGCGGGCGCGGCGCTTCTTCGGGCCGAATCATCGTGGTTAGCTTAAATTGCCGCCATGAGCGTCTCGGACGCAACCACCCCGGCCCGCCCGGCGGCGTCCAGCGAGCGGCGCCCGATCACGGTGCTGTTCGCGGACATCGCCGGCTCGACTGCGATAGCCGAGCGGATGGACCCCGAGGACTGGACCGTGCTGGTCGGCGAAGCGTTCCGGCGGATGAACAGCACGATCGAGCGCTACGAAGGCACGATCGCGCGACTCATGGGCGATGGCGTGCTTGCCTTCTTCGGGGCGCCGACCGCGCACGAGGACGATCCGGAGCGAGCGGTGCGCTGCGGCCTGGACATGGTCCGAGAGATCGACGAGCTGAGCGCGGCGCAGAAGTCTCCCGACGCCCACTCGCTGCGTGTCCGCGTCGGCATCAACTCGGGGCCGGTGGTCGTCGGCGTGGTCGGCACCGAGAGCGCTAACGAGTACACCGCGATGGGGGACACGGTGAACGTCGCCGCCCGCATGCAGGGCAACGCCCGGCCGGGCAGCGTCCTCGTCACCTCGGCCACGCACCGGTTTGTGTCGGCGCTCGTCGAATCGGTTGACGTCGGCATGCTCGAGCTGAAAGGAAAGTCCGACGCGGTCCACGCGTACGAGATCACGGGCCTGAGGGCCGACGCTGTGAAGTCGCGCGGGCTGCTCGGCGTGCGCGCGCCGATGATCGGCCGCGACCAGCAGCTCGCAAAGCTGGAGGAGGTCTTCAGCATCGTCCGCGCGGGCCAGGGCCGCGTGGCGTGCGTCCTCGGCGAGCCCGGACTCGGCAAGAGCCGGCTGCTGGCCGAGCTCCATGCCAGTCTCCGCCGTTCGGGCGCCCCCGTCCGCTGGATCGACGGAGGGTGCCTCTCCTACGGGGAGACGGTTCCCTACCACCTGGTCGTCGACGTCGTGCGCTCGATGATCGGCGTCAATGCTGCCGCCGATGAGGCGCACGTCGCGCAGGCGTTGGAGTCCCAGCTTCGAGACCTGCTCGGGGACACCTGGGCCGAGAACTACGCATACCTCGCCCACCTGCTCTCACTCCCGCTGGCTCCCGAGATGCAGGCCCGCCTCTCCATTCTCGAGATGGAGGCGATCAAGCGTTATGTGGCGTCACTCGTCAACGTGCTTCGTGCCATGAGCGCGCGCGGTCCGGTCGTCCTCGTGTGCGACGACGTGCACTGGGCTGACAGCGCATCGGTCGACGTGCTGTTACAGGTAGAAGCCGGCCTCGCGGCGCTCCCGGTTTTCCTGATCCTCAGCTCGCGCGTCGAGCGCGCATCGGCCGGCTGGCGTTTGATCTCCGGCGCTCGCGACGTGTTCGGAGATGCGCTGACCGAGATAAGGCTCGAACCCCTCTCGCTGGAGGACAGCCGCACCCTTGTCTCCAACCTGCTGCATATCGAGTCGCTGCCTGCTGAGATCCGCGATCTAATCCTCGCCAAGGCCGAAGGGAACCCGTTCTTTGTGGAGGAGGTCATCAGGATGCTGATGGACCGGGGCGCCATCGTGCAGGAAGGCGACCGCTGGGTCGCGACCGAGCGCGTGGCGACCATCGAGATCCCCGACACGATCCATGGCCTGCTGCTCGCGCGCATCGACAAGCTCCCACGGGACAGCAAGCGCACGCTGCGGGTCGCGTCGGTCATCGGTCGGCAGTTCGGTGTGACAATCCTGGAGCGCTTGTTGGACACCAAAACGTCATGAGCACCCGAGCCGACCTCGGCACGCTCGAAGCCGGCGGGCTGATCGAGATCGCGGCGCTGCAGCCGGAGCTCGAATACCTGTTCCGGCACGCGCTCGTTCAGGAGGCCGCGTACACGTCGCTGCTGAAGCAGGATCGCCGCTCGCTGCACCGGGCCGCCGCCGAGATCATCATGGCGCTCCATCCTGAGCGCGCCCGTGAGCTGGCCGGGGTCATCGGCATGCACTTCGAACAGGCCGGCGACAACGCCCGCGCCGCCGAGCAGCTCGTCGTCGCGGGCGAGCACGCGCTGGAGCGCTTTGCCAACAGAGAGTCGCTCAGCTTCTTCAGCCGGGCGGCCAACCTGGCCGATGGCTCGCAGATGGATCTGCGACTTCGCGCCGGCATAGGCGGTGCGAAGGCGGGCTGGACGTTCGTCAGCTCTGGCGCCGAGCTCGAGCAGCTCGAGAAGGCGTTGGCCGCTTCCGAAGGTGGTGACAAGCGGCTTGTCGCCGAAGGCAACTTCTGGGTTGCGTTCCTGCTTCGCCAGCGCGGCGAGGTGCCGGAATCGAGCCCTGCCTTGCGTCAGGCGCTCGAGCGCGCCGCTCAGCTCGGCGAGGAGCTGAAGGACCCGACAGCCGCGGCCCTTCCCAAGGCGCTGATGGGCTCGTTCATCGGCTTCACCGGAAATCTCCGCGAGGGCGCGAAGCAGATGCGCGAGGCGCTCGACGTCATCGAGAAGACGGGCGACGCGGTGTCGATCGCGATGATCTCCGATTTCCTCGCGCTCGCCTACTCGCGGATGGGCGAGTTCAAATCGGCCGAGCAGACGATCGAACGCGCTCTGCAGTTTGCAGGTGATGCAGACCCGATCTCGCGCGTCGACGTGGAGATCGCGCAAGCGGGTCTCGACCTCGAACGGGGTGACTCCGAAACGGCCCGGCGCGAGGCCCTGGACTGCGCCACGCGCGCGGAGGACATGGGCGCGTACGCCTGTGTCGTGGCCTCCAACGTCATGTTTGGCGCCGCCAGCCTTGCCCAGAACGATGCGCCGGGTGCGAAGGGACCGCTGGAGAGGGGCAGCGAGCTATGCCAGGTCACGAACATGGCCCCGATGCAAACGCTTTTGAAGGGCCTGCTCGGCTCCACGCGGGCACGCCTGGGCGACCTTCCTGGTGGCATTGCCCAGTGGGACGCCGCACTGGCGAGCTCACGGGGTATGGGTGATCGCTATGGCGAGGCCCAGACCCTATGGGGTCGCGGCCGGACCAACGCCCACCAGGCGAACCCGAACCTGGAGTCGGCGTTGGCCGACCTGGACCGCGCGATCGAGCTCTTCGAAGATATGGAAGCGCGACCCTCGCTGGCTCGTGCTCTGCATGATCGCGCGCTCGTGCTGCGGACCTTCGGCCGCGCCGGGGACGCGGACCGCGACGAGCACCGGTCAAACGAGCTCGGCCGAGAGTTGGGGCTGCGCGATATGAAGTTCGCCTGACCCGCCACGCTCAGGTCGGGCGCTGGAAGTGAAATGCGGAGATCCGCATGCGCTTGTTGAAGTACAGCCTGTGCGCGGTGGTGCGATCTGGGCCCACACCGGAGTCGAGGTGAAACTCCCCGCACCCTAGCCGTCGGGCCTCCTCGACCATCCAGTCCATCAGCGCGCCGGCGTGGCCACGGCCGCGGTACTTCTCACGCGTTGTCAGGTCGTCGCAGTAGAGCGCGTGGCCCCAGGCGAGATAATCCAGGACGCGAAACCCCGCCGCACCGGCCGCCTGCTCGTCATCGTCATCGAACGAGGCGATGAGCTGGTAGCCCTGCGGCCGCTGCTTGTCGTTGACGGTGCGCACGAAGTCGGCGCTCGATCCGATCTTCGGACGCAGCTCGAGCATGGCCGCATACGCGAGATGGGTTTCCCCGGCGGCGAGCTCTCGGATCACCCTCCGATCTGGGACATGTTCTTGGCCGGCTTGACGAAGCCGGGCTTGTTGATGAGATGTCCCTCTTCTTTGTGCCAGATCGCGGTCTCGATGACGCTGCCGATCCGCTCGTCGGAGACGCCCGAGCGCATGAGGTCGCGCAGCGGCGTCTCGCTCAGTGAGAACAGGCACGTGCGCAGGCCGCCCTCAGCGGTCAGCCGTACGCGATTGCATGTCGTGCAGAAGGCCTGGCTGACCGAAGAGATGAAGCCGACACCGCCGGGCGTGCCGTCGGCGAACTTGAAGCGCGTCGCGGGGCCGGGCCGCGTGTCCTGAACTGGCTCCAGCGGGAAGAGGTCCTCGATCTGCTCCTGGATTCGCCGGCTCGGGACCACCTGCTCGTTGGTCCAGATGTTGTCGCCGTCGAGCGGCATGAACTCGATGAAGCGGACCTCGTAGCCCTTCTCGCGCGCCAGCCGCGCGAAGTCGACGACCTCGTCGTCGTTGTGGCCCTTCATCACGACCATGTTCAGCTTGATCGGCCACAGGCCCGCCTCGCGCGAGGCCTCGATGCCGTCCATCGTGCGCGCGAACATGTCCGCGCGGGCGATCTCGTGGAACCGATCCGCGTGCAGCGTGTCGAGCGAGATGTTGATGCGCTTCAGGCCAGCCTGAGCCAGCTTCTGCGCCTTGTCGCGAAGCAGCACGCCGTTGGTGGTCATCGTGATGTCGAGCGTCGGATCGATCGCGTTGATCATGCCGACGAGCTCCTCGACCTTGACGCGCACGAGCGGCTCGCCGCCCGTGATCCTGATGGTGCGTACGCCGTACCGCTGGACGAAGATGCGCGCCAGCCGCGTGATCTCCTCGAAGCGCAGCAGGTCGTCCCGCGCCAGCCACTTCAGGCCCTCGGCGGGCATGCAGTAGATGCAACGGAAATTGCATCGGTCGGTGATCGAGATCCGCAGGTCGTCGGCCACGCGCCCGTAGGAGTCGAGTAAACGCCTGCTCCCCATCTGACCGATCATAGTCGTCGATATGGCTAAAGGCACCCTCTCCGTTTCGGAGAGGGGTCAGGGGTGAGGGCGATGGTGTACCAGCTGATTAAGGTCGAGCCCGACGCCCCGATCGCGACCATCACGCTTGACAGGCCGAAGGTCCTGAACGCCCTGAGCCCGGCCGTCATCTCCGAGGTCGGCGAGGCGCTGCGCGAGCTCGACGCTGACGAATCGATCCGGGCGGTTGTGATCACGGGTGGGCCGAAGGTATTCGCCGCCGGCGCCGACATCGGCGACATGGCCGAGCGCTCGGCCGCCGAGCAGCTCAACCGCGACCAGACCGGCGCGTGGGCGCCCATCTCCGGCTTCAAAAAGCCGCTCATCGCCGCGGTCAACGGCTACTGCCTCGGCGGAGGCTGCGAGCTGGCCCTGATGTGCGACGTGATCATCGCCGGCGACTCCGCCCGCTTCGGCCAGCCCGAGATCAACCTGGGCATCATCCCGGGCGCCGGCGGAACGCAGCGCTGGCCGCGCACGGCGGGCAAATACGCAGCCATGGAGGTGATGCTGACCGGCGGGATGGTCAGCGCGCGGCGCGCTTACGAGCTCGGGATGGTCAACAAGGTCGTGCCGGCAGAGATGTCGGTGGCGGTCGCCCAGCGTATGGCTCGGCAGCTCGCGGAGAAGCCGCCTGTGGCGGTGCGGCTCGCCAAGGAGTCGGTGCAGAAAGCCTTCGAGACATCGCTCGCCGAGGGCCTGGGGGCGGAAAGGCGCAGCTTCTATTTCCTGTTCTCGACAGACGACCAGAAGGAGGGCATGCGTGCCTTCCTGGAAAAGCGCAAGGGTGTGTTCAAAGGACGGTAGGGACGATGGCGACTGAAGTCGAGCAACACGTAATGGTCCATACGCATGACGGCGTCGGTCTCATCCGGCTCAACCGGCCGGAGAAGATGAACGCCATCGGCGCGCTCACGCGCCAGCAGCTGGGTGAGGCGATCAAGCAGGCCGAGCGCGATGACGCTGTTCGAGTCGTCGTGCTCACGGGCAGCGGCCGAGCGTTCTGCTCCGGTGCCGACGTCACCGAGATGGTCGGCGGAGGTGGGATGCGGACTCCCGAGGACGTCGGCAACGTGCTGCGCAACGAGTACATGCCGATGCTCACGCGCCTGCGCACGATGCCCAAGCCCACCATCGCCGCGATGAACGGCCCAGCGGTAGGCATCGGAGCGAGCTACGCGCTGGCATGCGACATCAGGATCGCGACGCCGGAGGCGTACTTGATGGAGGCGTTCATCAACATCGGCCTCGCGCCCGACGGCGGAGTCAGCTGGTTGCTGCCGCGGCTCGCCGGCACCGGCGTTGCCTACGAGATGTTCTTCACGGGCAAGGCTCTGGCTGCAGAGGATGCGCACCGCCTGGGCGTGATCAATCGCCTCGTGCCCTCGGACCGGTTCGAAGAAGAGGTTCGCAATTTCGCCGGCCAGCTGGCAAAGCAGCCGCGCCAGGCGCTGG
>VBIA01000135.1 GCA_005879985.1 Chloroflexota bacterium
GGCCCGTGCCCTTCTGCCGGTAGGGCTTGGCGCCGCCACCGGACACCGTGGCGCGCGTTTTGGTGGACGCGGTGCCCTGGCGGCCGTTCGCCATCTGGCGTACGTAGGCCTGGTGCATGACCGACATGTTCGGGCGCTCGGCGAAGATCGCCTTGGGCAGCGCCAATTCGCCTTGCGACTCGCCGGCCGCGTCGAAGTACGGGACGTGCAGAGGGTCGTGCTGCTTTTGGGCCTTGGCTTGCGCGCGCTTGCGCGGAGCCTTCGGCTTGGTCTTGGTCTCGGTTTCGGTGGCGACCGTGGTCTCGGTGGTCTCTTTTTCGTCTGCCATCAGACCTTCCTGGTGTTGGGCTTGCCGGCGGGGCCCTTGGCGACCTTGACCGGCTTGGTGGATTGGCGGACCAGGACGAGAGCGCCCTTGGCGCCGGGCACGCCGCCCTTCAGCAGCAGCAGGTTGCGGTCGGCATCCACGCGCACAACCTTGTAGGCGCGGGCGGTCACGCGCTCGTTGCCCATCTGGCCCGACATTCGCACGCCCTTGAAGACACGGGCGGCGTCGGTGGCGCCGATGGCGCCGGGCTGGCGGACGTTCATGGAACCGTGCGATTCCGGCCCGCGGCTGAACTTGTGGCGCTTGATGAGGCCCTGGAAGCCCTTGCCTTTGCTGGTGCTGGTCACGTCGACGAGCTCGCCGGCGGCGAAGATCTCCGCCTTGAGCTCCTGGCCTTGCTCGAGTCCGTCGTAGCCACGGATCTCGACGAGGTGCCGGTGCGGGTCGAGGCCGGCCTTCTTGAAGGCGCCGAGATGGGGCTGCGTGACGCGGCCCTCGGCGACCGGCTCGAACGCGATCCGCGCGGCCGAGTAGCCGTCCCGCTCCTGCGTGCGCAGGCCGAGGACGCGGCAAGGGCCCGCCTCGAGCACGGTCACGGCGGTGGTCGTGCCATCGGGGTTGAACAGCTGGGTCATGCCCAGCTTTCTGGCGAGGAGTCCTTTCACGATTTGATCTCGATGCTCACGCCTGCCGGCAGCGACAGACGCATGAGCGCGTCAACGACTCGGGGGTTGGGGTCGAGGATGTCGACGATGCGCTTATGGGTTCGCATCTCGAATTGCTCGCGGGAGTCCTTGTCGATGAAGGGGCTGCGGATGACGGTCAGCTTGGAGATCTCGGTCGGGAGCGGGATGGGGCCGGCGGTGCGCGCGTTGGTACGGCGGGCGGTGTCTACGATCTTGTCCGCCGCCTGATCCAGGACCCGATGGTCGTAGGCCTTCAGCCGGATCCGAATCTTCTGCGCCACTTACTCGCTCTTCCTTATTGCCTTACTTGGCGACCTCGGTCGCCACGCCGGCGCCGACGGTCTTGCCGCCTTCGCGGATGGCGAACCGGAGTCCCGGCTCGATGGCGATGGGCTCACCGAGGGTGATGTCCATCACGACGTTGTCGCCGGGCATGCACATCTCGACGCCCTCGGGCAGCTTGACCTCGCCCGTGACGTCGGTGGTCCGCATGTAGAACTGCGGCCGGTAGCCGGTGAGGAACGGAGTGTGACGGCCACCCTCCTCCTTGCTCAGGACGTACACCTGGGCCTTGAACTGCGTGTGCGGCTTGATCGACCCGGGCTTGCTCAGCACCTGGCCGCGCACGACGTCCTCGCGCTTGATGCCGCGCAGCAGGGCGCCGACGTTGTCGCCGGCCTGGGCCTCGTCCATGTCCTTGTGGAACATCTCGATTCCGGTCACGACCGTCTTCGTGCTCTGAGGGTGGATGCCGACGATCTCGACTTCCTCGTTCTTCTTGAGCTTGCCGCGCTCGACGCGACCGGTGGTGACGGTGCCGCGACCCTCGATCGTGAACACGTCCTCGATCGGCATAAGGAACGGCTTGTCGACGGGGCGCTCCGGCTCGGGTATGTAAGTGTCGACCGCGTTCATCAGCTCGAGGATCTTGGGCGTCCACTCGGCGTCGCCCTCGAGCGCCTTGAGCGCCGAGATGCGAACGATCGGGATGTCGTCACCGGGGTACTCGTAACGGTTGAGCAGCTCGCGAAGGTCGAGCTCGACCAGCTCGATGAACTCTTTGTCGTCGACCATGTCGCACTTGTTGAGCGCGACCACGAGGAAGGGGACGTTGACCTGGCGCGCGAGGATGATGTGCTCGCGGGTCTGCGGCATGGCGCCGTCGTTGGCGGCCACGACGAGGATCGCGCCGTCCATCTGGGCGGCGCCGGTGATCATGTTCTTTATATAATCTTGATGCCCCGGGCAGTCCACGTGCGCGTAGTGCCGCTTCTCGGTCTCGTACTCGACGTGCGTGATCGAGATCGTGATGCCGCGAGCCTTCTCCTCAGGCGCCTTGTCGATGCGGTCGAACGGCGTGAACTCGGCCAGGCCCTTCTCCGCAAGCACCTTCGTAATCGCAGCAGTCAGCGTCGTCTTGCCATGGTCGATGTGACCGATGGTGCCGACGTTCAGATGCGGCTTGGTCCTCTCGAACTTCTTCTTCGCCACTGCTTCCTCCTACTAGCCCCCTTACTGAGACCTTGATGTGGTGCGGCGGCCCACAGCCTCCGCGAGATTGCCCGGTAGCTCCGCGTAGTGACTGAACTCCATCGAATACGTCGCCCGCCCCGAAGTCATCGACCGAAGTTCGGTAGCGTACCCGAACATCTCGGCCAGAGGCACGCTGGCGGTGACGCTCTGCGACGTGCCGCGGCCTTCCATGCCGAGGATGTGACCCCGGCGCGACGACAGGTCGCCCATCACGTCGCCGAGGTACTCCTCGGGCATGACGACGTTGACCTTCATCACCGGCTCGAGCAGGTATGGCTGAGCCTTGTGCATGCCGTCCTTCACGGCCATCGAGCCCGCGACCTGGAACGCCATCTCGGACGAGTCGACCTGGTGGTACGAGCCGTCGACCAGCCTGACGGTGATGTCGACCACCGGGTAGCCGGCGACCACGCCTGACTGCAGCGCCTCGCGAACGCCCTTCTCGACGGCCGGGATGTACTCGCGCGGGATGCGACCCTGCGTGATCTTGTCCTCGAACACGAATCCGCTGCCGCGCTCGCCTGGGCGCACGTCGAGCTCTGCATGGCCGAACTGGCCCTTGCCGCCGGTCTGGCGGATGAACCGTCCGACGCCGTGCGCGGGCCTCTTGATGGCTTCTTTGTAAGCGACCTGGGGCTTGCCCTGGTTCGCGTCGACCTTGAACTCGCGCATGAGGCGGTCGATGATGATCTCCAGGTGCAGCTCGCCCATGCCGGCGATGATCGTCTGGCCGGTCTCATCGTCGGTGTGGACCTTGAACGTCGGGTCTTCCTCCGTGAGCCGCTGCAGGCCGATACCCAGCTTGTCCTGGTCGGCCTTCGTCTTGGGCTCGATGGCGACCGATATCACCGGCTCCGGGAAGGTGATCGACTCGAGCAGGATCGGGTGACCCTCGTCCGCCAGCGTGTCGCCGGTGGTCGTGAACTTCAGTCCCACGGCCGCGGCGATGTCGCCCGTGAAGACCTCGTCGACGTCCTCGCGGCGGATCGCATGCATGCGGAGGATGCGGCCGATTCGCTCCTTCTTCCCCGTGGACGCGTTCATCACTGATGAGCCTGCCCTCAGGCGACCCGAGTAGACGCGGAAGAACGTCAGCTTGCCCACGCCCTGCGGGTCCATCTGGATCTTGAAGGCGAGCGCCGAAAACGGCTCGTCGTCATCGTGCTCGCGCACGACGAGCGTGCCTGTCTTCGGGTCGGTCCCCTCGACCGGGGGCACATCCGCGGGCGACGGCAGGTAGTCAACGACGGCGTCGAGAATCGGCTGCACGCCTCGGTTACGCAGGGCGGCTCCGCAGAGCACTGGTACGAGCATCCCGCTGACCGTGCCCATACGCAGGGCGGCCATGATCTGGGCCTCGCTCGGCTCTTTCTCCTCCAGGTACAGGTGCATGATCGCGTCGTCGAAGTCCGCCACCGCCTCGATCAGGTCGTGGCGGTGCTGCTTGACGAGCTCCTCCATGCCGGCGGGGATGGTGTTCGACTCGGTGTTCTTGGTGCCCAGGTCGTCTGTGTAGACCACGGCTTCCTTGGTGACCAGGTCGAAGTACCCCTTAAAGGAGTCTTCGGAGCCGATCGGCAGCTGGATGGGTACCGCTCGCGCACCCAGGCGCGTGCGGATCGACTGCAGCGAGCCATAGAAGTCGGCTCCGATGCGGTCCATCTTGTTGATGAACGCAATGCGGGGCACGCCATAGCGGTCGGCCTGGCGCCAGACCGTCTCCGACTGTGGCTCCACGCCGGCCACGGCGTCGAAGACGGCCACCGCGCCGTCGAGCACGCGCAGCGACCGCTCCACCTCGACCGTGAAGTCCACGTGTCCGGGTGTGTCTATGATGTTGATCGAGTGGTCGCGCCACTGGGCGGTGGTCGCGGCCGAGGTGATCGTGATCCCCCGCTCCTTCTCCTGGACCATCCAGTCCATGGTCGCGGCGCCCTCGTGCACCTCGCCCATCTTGTGGATGCGGCCCGCATAGAAAAGGATGCGCTCGGTCGTCGTCGTCTTCCCGGCGTCGATGTGCGCCATGATCCCGATGTTTCGGACCTTGTCGATCGCGACCGGGCGCTCCGCCATCTTCAATGCCAAGCTCATCTCTCGTCAGTACCGGAAATGGCTGAACGCCTTGTTGCTTTCAGCCATCCGATGGGTCTCTTCTTTTCGCTTCACCGCGCCGCCGGTGTTCTGGGCCGCGTCGAGGATCTCGAACGCGAGCTTCTCGGACATGCTCTTGCCGCCCCGCTGGCGGGCAAAGCGCACGATCCACCGGCGGGCAAGCGCCAGCCTCCGATCGGGACGGATCTCGATCGGAACCTGGTACGTGGCGCCGCCCACGCGCCGAGGCTTGACCTCGAGCAGGGGCGTCGCGTTTCGCATGGCGGTCTCGAACACCTCTGCCGCGACCACCGCCCAGTGGCGCGACCACTCGGTGAACATCATAGACACACCCGGACACGTGGACTTCACGGTCGAGGTGGAGCGCAGCCTGCGCGTGCTCGACGGCGCCGTGGCCGTTTTCGACGCCGTGGCCGGCGTGGAGCCCCAGTCCGAGACGGTCTGGCGCCAGGCCGACCGCTATGGCGTGCCCCGCATCGCCTTCATCAACAAGATGGACCGCGTCGGAGCCGACTTCTACGGCTCGCTGCAGTCGATCCGCCAGCGCCTGGGCGCGCGCGCAATCCCGATCCAGCTGCCAATTGGCTCGGAGAGCGCGTTCCGCGGCTACTTCGACCTGATCACCAAGGACGCCGTCATCTACACCGACGACCTCGGCACCAACCAGGTCGAGTCGCAGACCATCCCGGTCGGGATGGAGGAGCTGGTCGCCCAGCACCGCCACGATTTGATCGAGGCCGCGGCCGACTTCGACGACGCGATCATGCACCTTTACCTCGAGGAGAAGGAGCCGAGCAATGCCCAGATCATGGCCGCCCTGCGCAAGGGAACGGTCAGCGGGATGCTCGTGCCGGTGCTCTGCGGAGCCGCCCTGCGGAACCGTGGCGTGCAGCCGATCCTCGACGCCGTTGTCGACTACCTGCCGTCGCCTGCGGATGTGCCGCCGGTCGAGGGGACCGACCCGAAGACAGGCACGCTGGTCGTGCGCGAGCACGATGACGACGAGCCGTTTTCGGCGCTCGCCTTCAAGATACAGATGGACCCGCAGGGCGTCGGCAAGCTGACGTTCTTCCGCGTCTACTCGGGTCGCCTCAGG
>VBIA01000169.1 GCA_005879985.1 Chloroflexota bacterium
TTGCTGACCGCGGGACCGGCGATCACGGCAGGAGACCTCGACGAGAGATTCGGGGATCCAGGGGGCCCAGATTCGGGTGAAGCGGCGAGCAGCGGAGCGAACGCATTGGAGAACTGCGAGAGCGAGCAGCGGAGCCGCTGAACCCGAAGATGGGTCGCATGGGCCCCGAAGATCCGGCGAGGGCCTCCGGCCGGGATCGCCAGATCAAGCGGTCTTCACTCCGAGGGAGAGTCGCTCGAAGGCCAGGTCGGTGTTCTCCAGGCCCGCCCATGGGTCGAAGACCTGCTCCAGCGTCGAGCCAATGCGCTC
Organism: Chloroflexota bacterium; assembly: GCA_005879985.1. Taxonomy (GTDB): domain Bacteria; phylum Chloroflexota; class Dormibacteria; order Dormibacterales; family Dormibacteraceae; genus CF-118. The sequence goes on from VBIA01000169.1 coordinate 310, forward strand.
CATCACCGCTCGATTCTTCTCGATCTGGGGGCGAAAGCCGGGGCCGCCCTCCTGCAAGGACTCCATCGCGGCACTCTGCACGATCGCGTACGCGTCCTCGCGCGACATGCCCGACTCCACGAGCGCCGTGAGCACCCTCCCCGAGAACGCGACGCCGCCGCCGAACTGAAGGTTGCGGAGCATCCGCTCAGGCCGAACCTCCAGGCCCTGCAGGACCTTTGTCATCTCGATGGCCATGAAGTCGACGGCCGCGCACGCGTCGGGGAATACGACCCGCTCCGCCGACGAATGGCTGATGTCGCGCTCGTGCCACAGAGCCGTGTTCTCGAAGGCGGTGACCATGTTGCCGCGCACGACGCGCGCAAGTCCGCACACGCGCTCGGTCAGGACCGGGTTGCGCTTGTGCGGCATGGCGGAGCTGCCCTTCTGCTCCTTGCCGAAAGGCTCGAACACCTCTCCGACCTCGCTGCGCTGCAGGTGGCGGATCTCGGTCGCGATTCGCTCCAGCGCTCCGGCCACGGAGGCGAGCGCCGCCACGAAGGACGCGTGCACGTCGCGCGCGACCACCTGCGTCGACACCACGTCGGGTCGCAGGCCGAGCGCCTTGCAGACGTGCTCTTCCACGCGGGGGTCGACGGTGGCGTGCGTGCCCACCGCGCCGCAGATACGGCCGACGGCCGCCTCATCCGTGGCGCGCTCGAGGCGCACGCGCACGCGGTCGAGCTCAGCGACCCAGCCGGCGACTTTGAATCCGAAGGTGATCGGTTCGGCCACGATGCCGTGAGTGCGGCCGGCCATCAGAGTCTTGCGGTGCCGCACCGCGAGCTCGGCGGCCGCGTCGCGAACGCTGCCCAGGTCTTCGGCGACAAGACGCGAGGACTCGACCAGCTGCACCGCCATCGCCGTGTCGTTGAGGTCCTGGCTGGTCATGCCCAGATGCACGTAGCGCGCCTCCGGCTGGCCGATGGATGCGTTGACGTCAGTGAGGAAGGCGATCACGTCGTGCCCGACGCGCTCCTCCAGCGCAGCGATGCGGCCGGCGTCGAAGGTCGCGTTCCTGATCTTTGGCAGCGCCGACGCGGGGATGCGGCCGATCTCAGCCCAAGCCTCGCATGCCAGGATCTCGATCCGGAGCCATAACTCGTACCTGTGCTGGTCAGACCACACCGCCCGCATGGCGGGCGGACAGTAGCGCTCGATCAAAGAAGGGGACGGCTCCCAATCAACACTGGGGTCTGGGTGATTATATCCGCCACCAGGTGCTAGAGCAGATGTAGTGGATGGCGAAGAGATATCCACAAGATACTGTGGATTCCATGGCGATAAGTAGTCAATAGGGCCCGGACATCGATAATCTCGGAGCGCATGCCACAGGGCCCGTCGCGAACTCGTAACCGTATTCGGAGGCTCTCCGTTTGAACCCGCACAGGCTGAGAGGCCGGTGAGCGACCCGGGTCGCGGCGAGGAAAGAGAACTCGTCGAACGCGCTAAGCGGGACTCGCGCGAATTCGGGGCGCTGTACGACCGGCATTTTCAGCAGATCTACAGGTTCGTGTATTCCAGAGTGAGGGAGCAAACAGCGGCGGAAGACGTGACCTCCGAGGTGTTCATCAAAGCCCTGAAGGCCATGCCCCGGTATCAGGACACGGGGCGTCCTTTTGCTGCCTGGCTCTACCAGATCGCGGTCAACGCGATTGCCGACCGCTACCGCAGCCTGCGCCCCTCACAGCCTCTCGAAGACTTCCACGATCTCTCGGTGGCCGGCCCCGCACTCGAAGAGGTGGCGGCGCAGCGCGACGAGATTCGCCGCATCTGGGCGATCGTCGAGGAGCTGCCGGAGCAGCAGCGAATGGCGCTTGTTCTCAAATTCCAGGAAGACATGAGGATCGAGGACATCGCGGTCGCCATGGGCAAGACGCCGGGGGCCGTGAAGCTTCTGATCCACCGTGGCGTGAGCCGCCTCCGCGACGAGGCCGGCGCGCTGAGGCCGGTCGATTGAGCGGGCAGCACCTCGACCCCGAGCTCAACGACGTCCTGCAGGACCCTGAGCTCCTGCGTCTCGCCGCCATGCTGAGCCAGGCGGAGACGCCGGCGCCGCCGCTCGATGACGCGTTCAAGTCCGGGCTGCGGCGCCAGCTGATGGACATCGCCTGGGGCTCGGCTGCAGGCAAGGAATCGTGGTGGAAGCAGTGGCTGTCCCCGCCGCGGCTGTCGTGGGTCGGCGCCGCCGCCGTCGTCGTGATGATCGCGTCGGTCGTCATCTACACGGCCGCGCAGCCGCCGGGCGGATTCGAGGTCATCGTCCAGAGCCCGCAGCAGGACCAGTCGGCGGTCGCGCTGAGGCAGCCGATTCTCGTGTCCTTCAACCAGCCGATGGACCACCCGTCCACGGAGAAAGCCGTGCAGATCACGCCCGCGACCAACGTCACCTTCACGTGGAACGGCGACGCCCAGATGTACATACAGCCCGTGAGCGGGGACCTGGCTCCGAACACCCAGTACCAGGTGACGATCAGGCCCGGAGCGCTGACCAAGACTCAGCAGCCGCTCAACACGCCGACGACGATCACCTTCGTCACGCAGCCGCCGGCGCCGACCCCGCCCGCGTCGCCGAAGCCGAACACCTCCCTGCTGACGGACGTGCAGCAGCTCGCCACCATCGGCGACGGCGTCCTGTACTCGCCCCAATGGTCGGCGGACTCGGGAACCGTCTACTTCGTTACCGGCGCGGGGGCGCTGGAGTCGGTGCCGGCGAAGGGCGGATCAGCGTCGACCCTCGTGACGGACGGCGTATCGCTGCCGGCGATCTCGGCGGCCGGAGATCGTCTCGCCTACGTCCGTGGCGGCAAGATATTCATCATCGCGCTGCCGTCCGGATCGTCAGTCGCCGAGATCGACACCGCCCCAACAGCCCTGACCTGGGTGAATGACAAGCTCTACTGGGGCAGCGGCGCCGGCATCTTCACGCTCGGCGACAACGGACCGGTGCAGCTCTCGCAGAGCCCGGACGCGTCCGGCGGAGTCATCTCCATCGCTCCTGACGGCGCGCATGCGGCGTTCAAGAGCGGGAACACGCTTCTGCTGCTCGAAATCGGGAGTGGTCACACGGTGCCGCTCGGTGGCGTCGGCGCCCCGACGACGTTCCAGGGCTGGTCGCCGAACGGAGCCCGCGTCGTGTACGGCGCCATCGTGGCCGACATGAACGGCAGGACCATCAACACTCTGCCCGCCGGCGATGTCGCGTGGTCGGCGAAGAACCGAATCCTGTTGGGCTCCGAAACCACCGTCTACTCGCTGCGTCCGGACGGCACCAATCTCACCAAGCTCGCCGACGGCAGCTTCCGCCTCCCGGTCTGGGCGCCCGACTCCAACACGTTCGTGTTCGTGCGCAGCAGCGCCCTGTGGGTCGCCACGGCTCCAACCACGCCGACTCCGCCGTCGCCCGTCACGCAGGCAACGACGGTGGTCAGTGCCTTCATGAATGCGCGGCTGCAGAACGAGCCGGACAAGGCGCGCACCTTCCTCGACGACGCGGGCAATGTCGCTTACGGGTCGGGCAACCCACAGCTGATCCCGAGCAGTGACCTGCAGTTCAAGCGCTTCTACGTCCTGTTGGCGGAGGTCGATCCGTCTTCGACGAACACTGTGCGCGTGGTGGTGCGCATGGTGTTCGGGAAGAACAAGCAAGAGAAGGTCGCGATCGAGGAGACGCTGATCGTCCAACGTGCGCTGAGCACCGACCCATTCCTCATCAACGGCGTGTCAGCGAGCCCGCAGCGCGACCTCGGCAAGGGCCCGGAGGTCGTCTCTGTGAAGGTCACCGACACCGAGCTCGTCGTGACGTTCGACAGCGACCTGCTTCCGAACACCGTCGGTGGCGTCATCCTGCAGGACTCGACCGGCGCCGCGGTCCAGGTCACGCCGCACTACAGCGACAGGAGCGTGACGTTCAGCGGCTTGCAGCTCACTGCGGGGGCGCACTACCGCGTGGTCGTCCAGCCGTCCGTTCAAGACGTGGGCAACCGGCACCGGCCCGCCGAGTACGACCTGGACCTCGTCGGTCCGGCCCCAGAGCCGGCATCCGGCGTTTCCACGCCGGCGCCTGAGCCGAGCCCATCACCGGCGCCGGCGCCCTCGCCGGTCCCTAGCCCGACTCCCAGCCCGGGCTAGATAAGCTTTAGGGCGCGGGCGGCGCGCGCGAGCGACGTCACCGACGTCGAGTGCCCGATGTCACCCGACAGTGCAGCCTCGAGCGCTTCCTGGAGCGGCAGCCGCATGACCTCCATGTCCTGCTCGTAAGCCTCGAGGTTCTGCTTCGACTCGCTCAACCCCTCGGCCAGGTACAAGTGGGCTGTGCCGGTGAGGATGGCGGCGCCATGCGCGACCCCCAGCGACGTCATGCGCTCGGCCCGGAAGCCCGTCTCCTCTTCCAGCTCGCGCAGCGCGCCCAGTTGTGGATCCTCGCCGCGCGCGAGCGTTCCAGCCGGAACCTCCCACGACGACGCGTCCCACGCGTGGCGCCACTGGCGCACAAGCAGCGTGTCACGGTTCTCGAAATGCGGCACGACGAAGACCGAGTCCGGGCTGACCACGACGACGTAAGGCACCTCTTCGCCCGAAGGCAAGCGGATCATGTCGTCGCGCACCGCGAACTGGCCCTTGCGCCCCACTTCCTGCTGTGTGAGCACCTCGAAAGGCCGCCCGGAAGACGGATGCGACAGTTTGCTCAGGACTGCCTCACGATCGCGCTAACCGCGGCCGCCGCGGCGGCGATGTGGCGTGGGTCCGGCCCGTAGTCGAAGGGCGATTCCTCACCGGCCAGCGCCTTCGCCTGCTCCACAAGCTCCGGGTGCTCCTCGATGAAACGTGTGCTGAGCTCGCCGGCGCGGAAGTCGGGACTTTCGAGGATCGCGCGGTGATACGGAATGGTCGTCGCGGGACCGGCGACCACGAACTCGCGCAGCGCCCGTCCCGCGCGCGCGATCGCCTCGGCGCGGTCGGCGCCGTGAACGATGACCTTGGCCAGTAGCGAGTCGTAGTTGGGCGGCACGTCGGAGCCGGGGCCGAATCCAGAGTCCACACGGACGCCAGGTCCTGCGGGCGCCACCCAGCGATTGATGCGCCTCGGGTTGGGCAGGAACTTGCGCGTCGGGTCTTCCGCGTTGATGCGCATCTCGATCGCGTGCCCGGTCCACGTGACGTCGCTCTGCTTGAAGCCAAGCTCGATCCCTGACGCGACACGGATCTGCTCCTTCACAAGGTCGACGCCGGTCACGGCCTCGGTGATCGGATGCTCCACCTGCAGCCGAGCGTTCACCTCGAGAAAGAAGAACTGGCCCTCGCTGAACATGAACTCCACGGTGCCGGCGTTTACGTAACCGGCCGCGGTGACCGCGCGGATCGCGGCGGCGCCCATCGCGGCGCGCAGCTCCGGCGTGAGGGCGGGCGATGGTGTCTCTTCCATGATCTTCTGATGCCGGCGCTGGATCGAGCATTCGCGCTCGCCCAGGTGGACGGCGTTGCCTTGCTGATCGCAGATGACCTGGATCTCGACGTGCCGAGGCTTGCGCATGTAGCGCTCGAGGTAGACGGTCGGATCGCCGAACGCCGATCGCGCCGCCTGGTGGCTGCTCTCCACCGCGGCCACGAGGTCGTCCTCCGACTCGACCACCTTCATGCCGATGCCGCCACCGCCGCCCGAAGGCTTGACCATGATCGGAAAGCCGAGCTTCTTCGCCGCCGCGATCGCGCTCGTGGCGTCCGTCACCGCTCCACTGCCTTCGGTCACCGGCACGCCGTTCTCGGCCGCAAGCTGGCGAGCGGCGAGCTTGGAGCCCAACGCACGCATCGCGGCTGCGGGCGGGCCGATGAACTCGATGCCCGCGGCCGTGCACGCGTCGGGAAACGCCGGCTTCTCGGAAAGGAACCCGTAGCCGGGGTGTATCGCCTCCGCGCCGCAGTCGTGCGCGGTCTTCACGATGCGATCGACCTGCAGGTACGACTCGGTGGGCGACGCGCCGCCGATGTGGTGAGCCTCGTCGGCGTAGCGGACGTGGATCGCGCCGCGGTCGGCGTCGGAGTATACGGCAGCGGTGGGGATGCCCATCTCGCGACACGCGCGCATCACGCGGATCGCGATCTCGCCCCGATTCGCAACGAGGATCTTCTTGAAGAGCTTCGGTTTCGAAATCATCCGATCGCGAGCAGCGGCTGGTTCGGACCGACGACCTCGCCTTCCTTGACGTAGATGTTCTGCACCCTGCCCGCGACGGTGGTGACGATGTCGTTCTGCATCTTCATCGCCTCGAGCACTGCGACCACGTCGCCGAGCTTCACGTCGTCGCCCGTCTTGATCGGGATCTTGACGATGAGCCCCTGCATCGGCGCGATCACCGTCCCCTCGCCGGTCCGGGGCGCGGGCTTCGGCTGAGGCGCGGGCGCAGCTCCGGCCGGCACCGCAGGCATCACGGCCATGCCGGCACCGGTGACTCGAACTTTGAACACCTCGCCCTCGACCTCGACGTCGAACTCCGCGGTGGTCGTCGGCAAAGGGGCAGGAGCAGCCGGCGGAGGGTCGGCGGGAGTCGCGGTTGGTGGGTCGGCGGCGACAGCCGCCGGAGCCGGCGTGTCGGTCTTCTTCGCTCGGCCCTTGTCGTCGCCGCGCCGGTGATAGGCGGGCGCGATGTTCGGAAACAGCAGCTGGATGAGCACGGCGTCGTCGGTGGGCTCCTGCCCCATCTTCCGCACCTGCGCCCGCGCCATCTCCACCTGCGGCTCCAGGAGGTCCGCGGGCCGGATTGTGATGGGCTCCTCGCGCCCGAGCACAAGCCGCCGCAGCTCCGGATCTGCGGCCACCGGCGGCCGCCCGTACAGACCCTGGAGGTAGTCCTTCAGCTCCTGCGTAACCGTTGCGTAACGCTCGCCGCCGATCACGTTGTAGACGGCCTGCGTGGCGATCATCTGCCGCACCGGCGCCACGAGTGGCGGGTAGCCGAGCTCGAGGCGGACGCGATTGGCCTCATCGAGCACCTCGGAGATGCGCGCGCCGGCCTCGTGAGATCCGAGCTGCCGGTAGATGTCCTCGAGCATAAGCCCGGGCATGCGGTAGCGAAGGATGTCGGCGTCGATGCGATCCGCGACCGGGCTGATGTCGGCCTGGTGCGAGCGCTTCAACGCCTCGAGCGCGTTGTTTGCCTCCCACATGCGGTCGAGGTCGAGCCCGGTGTCGTACTCGCCTCCCTGCAAGGCGGCGACGACGCTCTCGGCCGCCGGCTGTGATGTGCCCCACGCCAGCGGCGACATCGCGACGTCGAGAATGTCGGCGCCCGCCTCGACCGCGGCCATGTACGCCATCGGCGCCATGCCGCTCGAGCAGTGCGAGTGCACGTCGACAGGGATCTTGACGGTCTGCTTCAGCGCGGCGACCAGCTCCCACGTCGCCTGCGGGCTCAGCAGTCCAGACGTGTCCTTGATGACGACCTCGTGACAGCCCATGTTGGCGAGGCCTTTCGCGAGCGAGCACCAGCCCTCGATGTTGTGCGCGGGCGAGATCGCGTAGCAGAGCGTTCCCTGGACGCGCTTCTTCGCCTTCAGCGCAGCCGCGATCGCGGTCTCCATGTTGCGCAGGTCGTTCAACGGATCGAAAACGCGGAACACATCGACGCCGCAGCTGACGGCGTGCTTCACGAAGAGCTCGACCGTGTCATCCGCGAAGTTGCGATTGGCGACGAGGTTCTGTCCGCGAATGAGTGCCTGGATCGGCGTGTCGGGGGTCGCCTTCGCGAGCTGCCGTAAGTACTCCCACGGGTCCTCGCCGCGGCGCACCTGCGTCTCGAACGTCGCGCCGCCGAACGCCTCCATCGCAGTGAAGCCGACGCCATCCATCATCGCGGCGATAGGCACGATCTCCTCGCCGGTCAGCGCGCCGCTGAGGAGCGACTGGTTGCCGTCGCGAAAGGTCGTGTCGACAAGGCGCAGCCCCGTCTTCTTTTTCTTCTTCACGGACCCGCGAGCGCCGTCCGCTTCTCGAGGTGGCGCTTCTGGACGCCGTCGTCGGTGAGGCCGAGTATTCGCGCCGCCAGCCACGCTGCGTTCTTGGCTCCTGCCTCGCCGATGGCCACGGTTGCGACCGGGATGCCGGCCGGCATCTGGACTATCGAGTACAGCGAGTCGACGCCGCCGAGGTGCTGCGTCGGGACTGGCACTCCGATCACCGGCAGGTCGGTCCAGGCGGCCACCACGCCGGGAAGATGCGCCGCCCCCCCGGCCGCCGCGATGACGACCCTAAGCCCGCGCTCGCGCGCGCTCGTCGCCCACTCCATGACGCCGCGTGGATTGCGGTGCGCGGAGCAGACCTTGACCTCGTTCTCGATCCCCAGCTCGTCCAGGACTTTGACGCACGACTCCATGAGCGGCAGGTCGGATTTGGAGCCGAGGATGACGCCGACGACAGGACTCAAACAACCGCCTCCAGAGCAATGTCGGTGCGGAAGAAGGCTCCCTGGAATCGTACCTGCCGGGCCCCGGACAGCGCCGTCTCGCGGGCTTCGGCGACGGTGTCGCCTAACCCGACGGTGGTGACGACGCGGCCGCCGTCGGTGACCAGCCCGCGCTCGGTGTCGAAGCGCGTGCCACCGTGGAAGACCAGCACGCCGCGCGGCATCTCCGCCAGGCCGCGGATGGGATAGCCGGTGCGAACGGCTGCGTCATCGGGATAGTTCGCGGACGCCACGACCACGCCGACGCACGCGCGATTGCTCCAGCGCAGGTCAGGATGATCGGCCAGCCCGCCCTTGGCGGCCGACAGCGCGAGGGCGACGAAGTCCGACTCGAGCCGCGGCAGCACGACCTGCGACTCTGGGTCGCCGAAGCGCGCGTTGAACTCGAGCGTGCGCACGCCGTCCTTGGTCAGCATCACGCCGGCGTAGAGGACGCCTCGGAATTCATTGCCGCTCGCGGCCATCGCGCGCACCGCGGGGCGCAGGACCTTGTTCACCACGTCGTCGACGACCTCGCCGTCCACGGCCAGCGGCGGTGAGTACGCGCCCATGCCGCCTGTGTTTGGTCCAGTATCGCCGTCGCCGGCCCGCTTGAAATCACGTGCGGGAGCGAGCGGGATCACCTCGACGCCGTCGGTGATGGCGAGCAGCGACAGCTCGGCACCATCGAGCCGCTCTTCGACGACGACGGTCGCGCCGCTCTTGCCGAAGCGTCCCTCGACGAGCATCGCGTCGATGGCGGCGTCCGATTCATCAGCTCCGCCGCACACGATCACGCCCTTGCCCCGCGCGAGACCGTCGGCCTTCACCGCCACGCGGCCCTCGCGCTCGCGCGCCCATGCCTTGGCCGGCGTGGGCGTGGTGAAAGTTTCGAATTCCGCTGTCGGGATCCCGGCGTCCCGCATCAACGACTTGGCGAAGGCCTTGCTCGTCTCGATTCGGCCCGCGCCGCGGTTGGGACCGAAGACGTTGAAGCCCGCGTCGCGCAGAGCGTCGCCCGCGCCGGCATCGACGGCTGCCTCGGGGCCCAGCACGACCAGGCCGACGCGCTCGTGCTTGGCGAACTGCACCAGCCGCACCACGTCCGTGGCGGCGATTGGCACGTTGCGCGCCATGCCGCCCGTACCGCCGTTGCCGGGCGCGCAGAAGACGCGCTCGACCAGCTCCGACTGCACGCACTTCCACACCAGCGCGTGCTCGCGAGCGCCCGAGCCGACGACGAGGACCTTCATGCGCCGGGTAGAGATTAGTCGGCCCGATTCCGATCGAATCCGGTCGCGGCCGGCGCGCCTACTCCCATTCGATGGTGCCGGGCGGCTTGGACGTGATGTCGAAGACCACGCGGTTGACGCCCTTCACCTCGTTGACGATGCGGTTGCTCATGCGCGCGAGTACTTCGTAAGGCACGCGCGCCCAGTCCGCTGTCATCGCGTCCTCGCTCGTCACCACGCGAATAGCCACCACGTTCGCGTACGTCCGGTAGTCGCCCATCACGCCCACGGTCTCCAGCGGCGTGAGCACGGCGAACGACTGCCAGACCTGCCGGTACAGGCCGAAGTGCTTGATCTCGTCGACCACCACCCAGTCGGCGTTGCGCAGAATCTCGAGCCGCTCGGCCGTCACCTCGCCGAGGCACCGGATCGCAAGCCCTGGACCCGGGAACGGCTGGCGGTAGACCATCTCCTCGGGCATTCCAAGCTCCAGCCCGACCGCTCGAACCTCGTCCTTGAACAGGTAGCGCAGCGGCTCGATGAGCTGGAAGCGGAGGCCGGGCGGAAGGCCACCCACGTTGTGGTGGGTCTTGATCTTCACCGCCGTGGATGCGACGTCGGGTGCGGTCGATTCGATGACGTCGGGGTACAGCGTGCCCTGGGCGAGGAAGTCGATGCGGCCGAGGGCCTTGGCTTCGGCCTCGAACACCGAGATGAACTCGCGGCCGACGATGCGGCGCTTCTCTTCCGGATCGATCACGCCCTTCAGCGCGTGCAGGAATCGCTCGGTCGCGTCGACGTAGCGGATGTTCATGTCGAGGTTGCCGTGCATCACCGCCAGCACCCGCTCGGGCTCCTCCTTGCGGAGCAGGCCGTTGTTGACGAAGACGCACGTCAGCTGATCGCCTACAGCGCGCTGCACCAGCGTGGCCGCGACCGCCGAGTCAACGCCGCCGGAGAGCGCGCAGATGACGCGGCCGGCGCCCACCTGGGCGCGAATCGTCTCGGTCGCCTCCGCAATGAAGGAGCCGGCGTTCCACGTCGGCTCGCAGCGGCAAACGCGATACAGGAAGTTGCGCAGCACCTCGCGGCCGCTCGGCGTGTGTACGACCTCGGGGTGGAACTGGATGCCGTACACGCCGCGATCGTCGGCAAAGGCAGCCACTGGCGAGTTGCCGCTCGAGGCGAGCGAATGGAAGCCTGGCGGCAGCTGGGTGACATGGTCGCCGTGGCTCATCCAAACGGGAAGCTCACCGTCGAGACCCTCGAACAGGCCGTCGGCCTGGCGGACCGAGAGTAGGGCGGGGCCGTACTCGCGGGCCGCGCCCGGGTCGACCTTGCCGCCGAGGTGATGGGCGATCAGCTGCATTCCGTAGCAGATGCCGAGCACCGGGACCCCGGCGCGCAGCGCCTCCGGGTCCACCTGCGGCGCGCCGGGCTCGTAGACGCTGGCCGGCCCGCCCGAGAGGATGAGCCCGGCCGGCTGCCGGCTCTTCAGCTCCTCCCACGGCGTGGTGCCCGGCACGAGCTCGCAGTACACGCTCGCCTCACGGACGCGACGCGCGATGAGCTGGCTGTACTGCGAACCGAAATCCAGAACCAGGACCGTCTGGCGTCCTTGCTCGCTGTTCGCCGCCGGCCGTGCGTTCGTGGCCGTGGCGGTCTTGGATTCAGTAAGGCTCCTTCCTGGTGCGCTCTGCGCCCTCAGGTCAGGACTTCCCCATGCCGACGTGCTGGGCCTGCTGCAGGGCCTTGCCCTCCGACGTGATCGATGGGGCGATCACCATCTCGACGTGCTGGAACTCGGCGATGTCGCGCGCGCCGCACACGCCGAGCGCGGAGCGCAGCGCGCCCGCGAAGTTCTGCGAGCCGTCGTCCACGCGCGCTGGGCCGAGCAGGATCTCTTTGAGCGTGGCCCGCGTGCCTACGTGCACCCGCGTGCCGCGCGGCAGGTTCGGGTCCGGAGTCGCCATGCCCCAGTTGAAGCCCTTCGACGCTGACTCTTCGGCGCCGGCGAACGGGGTGCCGATCATGACCGCGTCGGCGCCCGACGCGAACGCCTTGCAAATGTCGGCGCCGATGCGCATTCCGCCGTCGGTGATCACCGCCACGCGCATGCCTCCACGGCGCATGTGCTCGTCGCGAGCCGCGGCCACGTCCGCCGTCGCCGTGACCTGCGGCACTCCGACACCAAGCACCCCGCGCGTGGTGCAGGCGGCGCCAGGTCCAACGCCGACCAGGATTCCGGCGATGCCTGTCTCCATCAGCTCGAGCGCCGTCTCGTAGTGCACGCAGTTGCCGACGACAACCGGGATGTCGCAGGCGCGAACCAGCTCGTCAAATGAAAGCTGGTGATAGGACCGCGACGAATGGCGCGCAGTCAGCACGGTGCCCTGCACGACGAACACGTCCGCGCCGGCCTTTTGCGCGACGTCGGCACGCTCCTCGGCCCGCGCCGGCACGCTGGAGACCGCGCACGCCACGCCCGCGTCCTTTATCTGCTTGATGCGTTCGCTGATGAGCTTCGGCTTGACAGGCTCGCGGTACGCCTCTTTCAGCACCGCGTTGAGGGTGGACTTGTCCGCGGCTGCGATCTTCTCGATGACAGGACGCGAGTCCTCATAACGCGTGTGCACACCGTCGAGGTTGACGACAGCCACGCCGCCGAGCTTGCCCATCGCGATCGCGAAATCGAGGTCGACCACGCCGTCCATGGCCGAGGCCCAGAACGGCAGGTCGAGCTTGAAGCGCTCGCCCATGGAGAAAGTGATGTCGACCTCGTCCGGGTTGAGCGTAACGCCGCCCGGCACGAGCGCGACCTCGTCGAATCCATAGGCGCGGCGCGCGTACCGCCCGATGCCGATCTGAAGGCCAGACTGCTCCCCGGAAAGAATCTCTCGGGTTGCGACCGGGCTTTGCTTCAGGGTGTGTTTACTCCAATGAGGCGGGGCTGCCACGAATTATACGGAATGCCATCACCCCATATCCTTGTGCTGCCGTGTATCGCACGCTCGAGTACCTGCGCGGAATCTCCGACGACGATGTGCGGAGGCTGCGCGCTCGAGGGATCAGGCACACGAACCAGCTGCTTCACCGCACATCGCTCGAGATCGACCGCGAGCGGCTTTCCAAGCGGACGGGCATCACGCCGGATCGGCTCTACGAGTTTGCGAACCAGTGCACCCTGCTCGAGGTTTCGGGCATGGACCGTTTCCTGCCGGTGATCCGGCGGCTCGGCATCAACTCGATGAAGGCGCTGCGCGCGCAGGATCCGAAGCAGCTGCACGCGAACCTAGCGAACGCGGTCGGCCTCGCCGGCGCTCCGTCTTTCTCGGATGTCGAGTACTGGATCAGCCAGACGACCGCGCTCGACATAGTCGAAGAGCCCGAACCCACGCGGGCGCTGCAGGTGATCGACTAACGCCACAAACCCTGCGTTTGTATACAAACGCGGGTTTTCCACCCTGTTGAATTGCGCGTTTGTATACAAAGCCCGTGGCTCGGTCGGGTCAGGTCAGGCCGCGAGCGCTGTGCGAACCAGCCCGATTACGTGGTCTGGTGTGTTGAAGATGTCGCCGGCTGTGAAGCGGAGGAGCCGAACGCCCGCATCCAGTAGTCGGTTCTGGCGGCGATTGTCCTCGGCGAGAGTGTCGCGGTGGGTGCCACCGTCATATTCGAGGCCGAGCCTCTCGTCGCGGTAGTACAGGTCAAGCCGGCCGATGACTCGCAGGAGACGATCACGGACAGCCACCTGCGCCTCAGGCCGCGGCAGGCCCGCGAGCACCAGCACCATGCGCAATCGAGTCTCCATCGGCGACTCGGCCGCAGGTTCCACGTGCTCGAGAACCTGGCGCAACAATCGCACGCCTGCGGTGCGCGCGGCCGCCGCACCAACCAGGTCCTGCCTGTCCACCTTTCCTGCGTGGAGCGCCATGTCCGCTATCGCGACCGCCTCTGTCAATGACAGCCGCATGCAAAGGTCGCGGATGGTACGCACCATCGAGGTGGCAGGCAAACCTCGCGTTCGCACCACCTCGTCCCGGTCCATGGCCCGGCGATGCACGAGGATGCCGGCGCGGGTGGATATACGCGCCGGCGAGGGCACCGTGACCTCGATCGGGTCGCATGGCTCGACATCGAGCCCATGAAGCCAGGCGGCGGTGAACCCCGAAAAAGCCGCGCCACGCGGCAGTCGACGGCTCGCAGCCTCCAGCTTCAGCTGTGGCGTCTTGTCAAGCCGCGCCAATGAGTACGTCCTGGGCCCGAGGCGTCTCCACGAAGCCCCCCGCAGGTTCCACCTGTCGAGCCCGTAACGACGCGCATCCGCCAGCGTGAATGGGCCGAGTGACAAAGCCCGCGGAACAGCTGGCGCTCGGCCCATGACTCGAGGATCGATGGTCAGCCCCAGCCGCGCAACGCCGCCTGTTAAGACGCACCGCATCGCGGTTTGTATACAGACGCGCGAAATTCCGGCTGGGAAATGCGCCGTTGTATACAAACGATCGCTCCGCCGCCCAGGGCGACCGAGCTAGATGAACACTCCCCGGCGCAGCTTCAGGTTGTCGTAGACGCCCTGCTGGATCGTGTCGCGTACCTCGTCCGAGAGCGCCATGACCAGGTTCTGGTCGTCCGCCGCCTCGGGCGGATGCACCTCCACGTGGACGGGCTCATGGAACTGGATGCGCCATTTGCTCGGCAGCGGAATCATGCCGAGCGGCCCGAGCCACGGCCAGAAAGGCGTGACCGGGAAGTAGGGCAAGCCCATCAGCTTGGCCAGCGCCGGAACGTCGGCGATCATCGGGTAGATCTCCTCGGCGCCCACGACCGACACGGGGACGATCGGCGCGCCGGCCCGGATCGCGGTGGAGACGAACCCGCCGCGGCCGAACCGCCGCAGCTTGTACCGGTCCGCGTACAGCTTGCCGGTGCCTCGCACGCCTTCGGGGAAGACCAGGACCAGCTGGTCACGCTCGAGCAGGCGGCGCGTGTCGTCTGGATGGCCGACCGTCTGGCCGGTGCGGCGCAGGAACCAGCTGAGGAACGGCATGCCCATGAAGAGGCTCGCCACCAAAGCACGCGCGTGGCGCGGGTGGGGATGCTCGACGAAAAGCGCGGTCTTGATCATCGTGCCGTCCCAGGGCAGCACGCCAGCGTGATTGGCGACCAGCAGCGTCCGCCCGCTCGACGGCACGTGCTCCATGCCGCTCGTCTCGACGCGCCAGTAGTCGCGATACAGCGCCTTGAAGATGGGCAGGAACGACTCCGTCCACTCGGCGTCGAACCCGAAGTCGTCGACGACGTAGTTGGCTCCGCGTTTGGCGAGCTGCTGCTGCTGATATGCGAACTGCACGAGCTCCATCACGCGGTTCATGTCGATGATCTCGCGCCCGGTGAGTTCGCGCAGGCGCGTGGACAGGTCGCTCAATCCCTGGATCGCGTACATCGGCGCGTTGCGCCGCAGCCGCCGCACTGCGCGCGGCATCCGCAAGCCAGGCGCGGGCGTCACCACCTTCGCGTCCCGGCTGTGGCGCCTGCGCACGCGCGGCGCGTCCGTGTAGACGGCAACCGTGTCGCGGCTCACGGTCCTGCCGTCAGGGCCGCATGCCCTGCTCCGTGACGGCGCTCACGCTTGCGGCGCTGCAGGTAGCGCTGCAGCTCGTACTCCTGCGGAGGCGATGGCGCCTCGATGACGTCCTCAGACTTTCCCTGCGCGAAGAGGTCGATGGCGGCGCGGCTGGAATGCGCAGGCTTCCACGCAAACTCCTGGTGCAGCCGCGCGCAGTCGACCACCGAGCCGAACATCAGGACCTCCGCGAGGTGCGAGGGCAAGCGCACGCCGGTCGTGGAGCGGATCGCCATGCGTGACGCCCAGCCGGCGTACGGCGGCAGCACCGGAACGGACCGCGCACCCATGATCGTGATGGCCTGGCTCAGCAGCACCACGCCGTCGCCCGCGACATTGAACGCGCCCTCCTGTTTGCCCAGGGCGGCGAGCGCGATGGCCTCGGCGGCGTCCTCTTCGGCCAGCAGCTGCAGGCGCGGGTCGAAGCCGGCGAATGTCGGTATAAGCGGCTGCGAAAGATAGCGACCGAGCGACGTCTCGCGGGTGACCCTATAGCCGAGACGCATGCGGGCGACGCGGCACTCGGGATTGCGCAGGGCGAAGTCGTGCGACAGCTGCTCGAGCTCGATCAGGTCGCGTGTGATCGAGGACTCGCCCCGGCTGAGGGACGCCATCTCCTCGGCGAGCACAGATGGGTATTCGGGCCTCGCGCCATACACGGCCTGGCTCGACTTGACCACCAGTCGCTTCACCGAGCTCGCAGGTCCGGCGCAGCCCGCGAGCACATTCATCGTGCCAATGACGTTGGTCTCGTGAGTCGCGCGATCCCCGCGACCCGAGTCGACGATCACCGCCAGGTGCACGACGGTATCGATGCGCAACCGGCGCACGAGCTTGCCGATAACAGACTGGCGCATGTCGGCGTGCACGAAGTCCATGTCCTCGTTGGCCGATACCGGATCGTCGACGTCGCAACCGAAGAGCCACGGCACCTGCGGCGCGAGGCGGCGAGCGACCTCGGCGCCCAGCGGATTGGACACACCCGTGATCAGGACACGGGAAGGAAACGGTGGGGTCACCACCCCATATTCCCACGGTGGAGCTGAAGCCCGGATTCACTCCGGGCGTCACCATGCAGCCGCTACTGCACCCAGCGTTCTCGTCGCCAGCGTTAGGGGGGTTCCGCGGGGGGATCCTGATCCTCCCGCGCTTTTATGGGTAGATTCCCCTCACCGTCGTGGCGTTGGCCACCCGCTGCACCGCCAGCGCGTACGCCGCGAGCCGCATGTCGATGTGCTTGTTCACCGACGTGTGGAGGATCTCGTAGAACGCGCGCGTGATCACGTGGTGCAGCTTGGTGTTGATCTCCTCCTCCTCCCAGAAGAAGGCCTGCAGGTCCTGCACCCACTCGAAGTAAGACACGATCACGCCGCCGGCGTTGGCGATGATGTCGGGCACCACGAAGATGCCGCGCTCGTGGAGGATGGGGTCGGCCCCGGGGCTGATGGCGGCGTTGGCGCCTTCGGTGATGAGTCGCGCGCGAATGCGGCTTGCGTTCTCCTCGGTGACCTGGTTCTCGATAGCGGCCGGTACGAGCACGGTCACCGGCAGCTCGAGCAGCTGATCGTTTCCGATGACGTCCGCCTTCTTGAATCCTGTCACGCTGCCGCGCACCTGCCGGTGCTCTTCCAGAGCGTCCAGGTCGAGACCTTTCGGGTTGTGCACCGCGCCCTTGGAGTCGCCGATGGCGACGATGCTCAGCCCCGCCTCCGACAGCAGGCGCGCCGCCGACCGGCCGACCTTGCCGTAGCCCTGGATCGCGACGGTCGGCGTCTGGTCCTCGAAATGGAGGTACTTCAGCGCCTCGAGTGTCAGGTACGTGGCCCCTCGACCGGGCGCGTCGACTCGGCCCTCGGACCCGCCCACATCGACGGGCTTGCCGGTCACCGACGCGGTGACCGAGTGACCTGCGTGCATCGAGATCGTGTCCATGATCCACGCCATAACCTGAGGGCTCGTACCCATGTCAGGTGCCGGGATGTCCTTCTCGGGGCCGATCAAGAGCGCGATCTCCGTGGCGTAGCGACGCGTGAGGTGCTCGAGCTCGGTGAGCGAAAGCTTGGTCGGGTCGACTCGAACCGCACCCTTGGAGCCGCCGTACGGAATGCCGACCGCGGCGCACTTCCAGGTCATCAGCATCGCCAGCGCCTTGACGAGCTCGAGGCTGACATCGGGGTGGTAACGGATGCCGCCCTTCGCCGGACCTCGGCTGATGTTGTGCTGCACGCGCCAGCCTGTGAAGACGTGCACCGAGCCGTCATCCATGCGCACCGGGAAGTGCACAGTGAGCTCGCGCTTGACCTCGCGGAGCGTGCGCCGGGTGTCGTCAGAGAGGTCGATCACATCGGCAGCGGCGTCAAAACGCCGCTGGGCGGTCTCGTAAGCCGACACCCTCGTTTCGACCGCCATACGTGCCGACCCACAATACTCCAGAGGCCACTCAATGCTCTAGAGCAACCCCCCAGAATTGACGCGGGATGGGGCGCGCTCAACCTCTCAGCACAGCGCTCGTGGCGCTGGTCGCGCTGGCGGTCGGTTTCCTGCTGGCGGGGCAGGTCAAGGCGCAACTGCTGACCCCATCCAATCAGGTCGGACGCAACCAGGCGCTCATCCGCAGTGTCCAGGACCTCGAAAGGACGAACCAGGCCGACCGGGCCAAGATCGAGGCCCTCCGCGCCGAGATCGACGCGCTCGAGGCGCAGGCCGCAAGCCAGTCGCAGGCGACGCAGGGCTTGAAGAACCAGGTGGCCGACCTGCGCGCCCACGCCGGCCTGACACCTCTGCACGGGCCAGGTGTGGATGTGGACATGACCAGCGGTCCGCCCGGCTCGGATCCCTCCGGCCAGAACCGCAACCTGATCACGTACCAGGACGTCCAGGACCTGGTCAATCTCCTTTTCGCGTCAGGAGCTGAAGGAGTGGCGGTGAGCGGCCGGCGCATCACCCCGTTGAGCGCCTTCAGCGGGTCGGAAGGCGAGGTCATCGTCGACCAGGGGCCGCCGCTGTTCTCCCCGATCAAGATCGTCGCGGTCGGCGACCGCAACAGCATGGAAGGCGCGCTCGGCGACCCCAACAGCCTGCCGAGCCTACGGATCAGGGAGATCCAGTTCCAGCTCACCCTTGGCGTGAGGGGAGCGCCAGATGAATCGCTGCCAGCTTTCGACGGGAGCCTGGAGGCGCCCCATGTCGGCCCGGCCTAGCTCGCGCCGGCGACAGCGCTCGCACTCGTCGGCGGGCCCGGTGGCCGTGTGGCTCATCGCGCTGCTGGTGGCGCTTGTGGCGACCGTGCAGCTGCGCAGTCAGGCGGAGGTGGAGAGGAGCCTGATCCAGGCCGATCCCGCCACGCTCGCCTTCTCGATCGACCAGCTGAGCCGGTCAAACGACGAGCTCGAGGCACAGATCAACGACCTCACCCAGCGGCGGTCGCAACTGCATTCAGGGGGAAGCGCGGCCGCGGACCTGGCGCTGCAAGCGGAGCTGGACCAGCTGCGCATCCTCGAAGGCCTGGTGCCGGTTCACGGGCCGGGCGTGGTGCTTGTGATTGACGCTTCCGGACTGACGGCGCTCGACCTTCAGGACGCGCTGAACAACCTTGCCGGGGGAGGTGGCGAGGCGCTGGCCGTGAACGATCAGCGCGTCGTGGCCGGTGTGCCGATCGTGCAAACCGCGGGCGGCGTCACGGTCGGCGGCACTCTTACGCCGCCGCCGTGGACCATCGTCGCGATCGGGGACACCAACCGCCTCGCCGAGACCTCTGACGCAATGACGCAGCAGCTGCGCGGCGACCGGCGCGTGCGTCAGGCGACCTACCGCGTCGAGTCGGACATCGTGATCCGGGCGGTGGTTACCGAGCGGCCCTTCGTTTACGGGGTGCCGTAGCCGGTTTCGGCGCGCGTCCGTTCGATCGCTTGAGCTCCGCCGAAAGCTTGTCGATGCGATCGTTGAGGCGGTCGACGTCGCGGCGGGTCGGCAGCTTCAGGCGCTGCAGCGTGCGCTCGATGGCCTCATCGACCATCCCCTCGAGATTGCCACGGCGCCTCTCGACCTCCGACACCAGGTCGCCGGGCACGTTGAGCGTCTTGCGTACGTAGTCGAGAAGGGCCTGGCCGCGCTCATGGATGGCATCAGTGCCTGCGTCGACCAGGCGCTGTGGCCCGCGCTTCTCTTGCGTCAAGACGATCTGCGACAGCACGACCTGCGTGATGTCATTGCCGGTGTCGCGGTCCACGACGCGGATGTCGTGACCGGCGCGAACCAGGTCCGCGATTCCGTCAAGCGTCACGTACTGGCTCGTGCGGGTGTCGTAGAGCTTGCGGTTCGCGTACTTCTTGATAAGGTGGCGTTCAGGCCCGGGTGACATTGTTGGGCCGATTCTAACGCGCTGCGTTATAGGGATCGACACCAGGAGGTTTCTTATGCCAGCCCGACGACGAACGCCATCTCGATCCCGACTCAACCAGGCCATGAAGGCCGGCAGGACGGCGCTTCGCCAGGCCGAGAAGCGAATTCCTCCCGACCTGCGGCGCCAGATCGAGCGAGGCATCAAGGACGGACAGAAGAGATTTGACGCGACGGTCAAGGACATTCGCGCGCGCGTCAGCAAGGCCACCGCACCAGGCGAGATCGACCGCGCGCTCAAGCGGTTCAGCGGCCTGAGCAAGCAGGTCGAGGGCCTGGCCCGGCGCGACAACCGCCCAGCGCAAGCCCGCGGCGCGCAAGCCTGCCGCGCGTAAGCCCGCCGCGCGCAAGCCCGCCGCGCGCAAGCCAGCCGCACGTCGGAGCCCGCGCCGGGCAACGGCGCCGCCGCCAGTTGTGATGGCTCCGCCCGCGGTGCCCGAGACGCCGGTCGGGCCGATGGGCCTAGGCGGGAGCTAGAGGGAGCCGGATACCAGGACCCCGCCCAGCAGCACTGCCTGCGGGCGGAGTCCGTCCCAATCGGATTGGGATCCGGCCAGCGGGTCGGCCGCATAGACCTGGAGGTCGGCGAGCATCCCCCGCTCGAGCGTGCCTTTGACCGCCTCCTCGAAGCTCGCGTAAGCGCCGCCCTCTGTATAAGCCCGGAGCGCGTCGAGGACGCTGATGCCGTTGATCTCATCCTCGACGGCGGCCCGGATTCCCGCCCACGGATTCGGGTCGGGCGTGACCGGCAGGTCCGAGCTGAACGCGATGCGCACGCCGGCGCGCACCAGCGCGCGATGCGGAGCGAAGTCTTCGCGGGCGACCTCGGGAAACACGCCCGGCGCGACACGAGGCGCGCGCACAGCAAGCGGCTGCATCACCGCGACCATCCGCAACCCCGCCAGGCGCCTTCGGAGGTCGGGCGGGCAGATGGTGCAGTGCTCCACGCGGTGGCGCATGCCGCGGGCGCCAGCCGCTTCGACCGCGTCGCACATCGCCTCGATCGCGCCGTCCCCGATGGCATGAGCGGCCACCTGCAGGCCCGCGTCGGAGGCTCGCTTGACCACTGCGTTGAGCTCGTGAGGAGGCGTTCGCCACATGCCCCCACCAGAGCGCATCACCACACGCTCGGCGCCACCGTCGATGAACACCTTGATCGGACCGGCGCGGACGACCTCGCCGCCGAAGCCTGCCTGCACGCCAAGACTCGATGCGGCCTCGAGCAGCTCCCACGACAGGAACTCGTTGACGCGCAGGTGGAGCTCGGCGTCCATTGCTAGCCGCTCATAGCAGAACAGGTCGTCGGCGAAGCCACGGTTGACCGCGGCGCCGACCGTGGTTATGCCTCGAGACAGAAGCAGCTTCTGCGCCAGCAGGATGGCCTGGCTGCGGCGCGTGCGATCCGGCAGAGGCTGAACGTCGGCGACCATCCGCATCGCCGCCTCCTGCAGCAGGCCGTTCGGCGTGCCGTCTGCGTCGTGACCGATGCGGCCGCCGGCCGGATCAGGCGTCGACGCGGTGATGCCGGCCGCCCGCAGCGCAGCGCTGTTGGCGACACGCGAGTGACCGCCTCGCTCATCGATGAAAGCGGGGCGCGAGCCGGTTGCCTCGTCGAGCTCGAGGCGGTGCGGCGATCGCCTCTCGGCCAGCGCGCTCGCGCGATAGCCCATGCCCTGCTGCCATTCGCCAGACCTGAGGCGGCGGCCGTGCTCACGCAGCCGCTGGACGATGTCCGCCACATCCCTGGCCCTTCCCAGGTCCGCGCCGAACCGCGTGAGTCCGTAGTAGACGACGTGCGCGTGCGCGTCGTTGAATCCGGGCAGGACCGCCGCGCCGCGCAACGCCACGACCCGCGTGCGTGGGCCTCGGAGCTCCATCAGCCTGGCACCGCCGGCCGCCAGAACGCGGCCGCTCGCGACCGCCAGGTGCGTGCACGTTTTCAGGCCGCCGCGGCCCAGCGTGCGCACGACGCCGCCCGCCAGGATCAGATCCGCTTTCACCGCGCGGATACAGTAGACGCGTGGCGGTGATCGACCTTCGCTCCGACACGGTGACCAAGCCGACGCCAGAGATGCGTCATGCCATGGTGAACTCGCCCCTCGGCGACGACGTGTTCGGCGACGACCCGACGGTCAAGAAGCTCGAGGAGATGTCCATCGAGCGCTTGGGCAAGGAGGCGGCGGTCTTCGTCTCGAGCGGGACCATGGGCAACATCCTCGGTGTCGCGGTGAATGCTCAGCACGGCCAGGAGCTGATCGCGGACGCCGACTCTCACGTCTATATCTATGAGGGGGCGGGCAGCGCGGCCATCAGCGGCGTGCAGGTCCACCCGGTCGCCACGACCCGCGGGGTGATGTCGCCGCAGCAGATCCGGGCCGCGACCAACCCAAGGGACGACTATCACTACGCGCTGTCCGCCGCTGTCAGCTTCGAGGACACGCAGAACCGCCACGGTGGCGTGGTTTGGCCGCTCGAGGATCTGCGCGCCGCCTACAAGGCTGCGCACGACCTTGGGCTGCGCGTGCACCTCGACGGCGCGCGCGTCTTCAACGCGGCGGTCGCGCAGGGAATCGACGTCGCCGAGATCGCCGCCTGCTGCGACACGCTGACCTTCTGCCTGTCGAAAGGCCTCGGCTGTCCGGCCGGAAGCGTGTTCCTCGGCAGCAAGGAGACGGTCGACGAGGCGCGGCGGTGGCGCAAGCGATTGGGCGGCGGCATGCGCCAGGCCGGCGTGCTTGCGGCGGCCGGCGTGGTGGCTCTGGAGTCGATGGTCGACCGGCTGGCCGACGATCACGCGAACGCGCGCACGCTCGCAGAGGGACTGGCGGAGCTCCCGGGCATCACGTGCGACCTGTCGCGCGTCGAGACGAACCTCGTGTACTTCGACGTGAAGGGCATGACCGGGCTGGGGTTCGAGGACGAATGCCGCAAGCGAGACCTGCTCGGCGGCGCGACCGACGAGCACACGGTGCGGTTCGTGACGCATGAGGGCATCACATCGCAGGACGTTCAATCCGCGCTGAAGATCTGCTCCGACATCCTTAACTGAGTCAGTCGACGAGCGCAGCCGGGGTGGTCGAGCTTCGCTCGACCACGACTCCAGGTTGTGTTTCCTGAGCAGGCGTGGCAGGGCCTCCGACGCGATTACCGCTCCGAAGGGAGAGCAGGGGCGCGAATCCGGCCGGCACTTGTGGCGAGTCGCATCGTTGTTAACGGCCGTTGAGCGCCCCGATGAGAGGGAACCGGGCGGTTCCCTCTCATAGCAGCGACGCGAGGAGCTTCTTGTCGATGTTGCCACCGCTCACGACGGCGACGGTCACCGGTCCCGGCTGCAGCTGCTCGAGCGCCGCGTAGGCCAGGGCGCCCGCGCCTTCAGCGACCACCTTCGCCGCTGAGGCGAGCTCCGGGATCGCGACGCGCAGCCGCGGCTCGGGCACGGTGATCCAGCGATCGACACACTTCTTCAACAGCTCGAAGTTGCGCGGGTCGAACGGCGCGGTCGTGCCGTCGGCGATGGTGTTGGGCGTGACGCTGACGGGCCCGCCCGCCTCGAAGACCTTGGTCCACAGCGCGTAGCCGTCGGACTGCACGCCGATCACCTCGACGCCAGTCTTCGAGCCCTTGATCGCCGATGCGATGCCGCTGATGAGGCCGCCGCCGCCAACAGGCACGACGACTCGGGCGAGGTCCGGCACGTCCTCGAGCATCTCGAGCCCGGCGCCGCCGTGGCCGGCGATCACCGTTGGCTCGGCGAACGGATGGATGAAGACTTCCGGCTCGGACGTCCAGTGCTCGCTGGCCAGCCAGTCCAGCACCTCGTCGCGCGGCAAGAGGATCGGGGTCGCGCCCCAGCGCTTGACGCCGTTGATCTTGGCGTCAGGCGCGTTCTCGTACATCACGACGCGGCATGAAACGCCGAGTGTGTGCGCCACGTAAGCGCACGCCTGGGCTGCGTTGCCCGCGCTGACGGTGATCAGTCCTTGGGCCAGCCGGTTTTTGGGGATCGCGGTGGCCGCCGCGAAGAAGCCGCGCACCTTGAAGCTCCCGGTGGGCTGCAGGCACTCGAGCTTCAGGTACGCGCCTTCGACGGGGACGACCGGCGTGCGCTGCACATATGGACGCGCTCTCTCTGCTGCGGCCTTCACGTTCGCAAGTGAAATCAATCGGATAATCGTAGGGATGCCGATCTACGAGTACAGGTGCTCGGCGTGCCGCAAGAAATCCTCCGCGCTGCTGCCGAGCTACTCCTCGCCCGACCCCGTGTGCCCGCATTGCGGCAAGCCCGAGCTCAAGCGGCTGGTCTCGACATTCGCCACCTCCCGCTCGTCAGATGACGGAGGCGACGACTACGGCGGTGATGACGACTACGGCGGGGGCGACGATGGCGGCGATTTCGGAGGCGACGACGATTTATAGAGGCGCGGACCGGAAGCCGTCGACGGATCTTCGGCCCCCATGCGACCCATCTCCGGGCTCAGCTCCTGCGCTGCTCGCTCACGCAGTGTCCGATGCGCTCGCTCCGCTGCTCGTCGCTTCGCCCGGATCTGGGCCACCTGGATGGCCGAATCTCTCGCCGAGGCTTCCGGCCGCGCCTCTCTAGCCGGGCTTGAGCACCTGGTTGGCCGCGGCGATCAGCTCCTTCCGATGCGCGTCGTCGCGGGCGAAGATGCGAAACAGCGACATCTGCACCGGCAGCCTGCGGAAGAGATCGAGCACGCGGCTCTGCTGGAACGAGTTCTCGAGCGGGTCGTAGAAGAGGATGCCGGCGGTCTCGGTCATCGGGTTGAACGCGCGCGATTCCTGCGCTGCCACGTCGACCTCGAACTCGATGTCGCGCAGCGACGCGGGCAGGCACTCGCGGATGCTGCGCGCGAACCCATCGCGCGTGACGCTCAGCGCGCCGGCGGGGATGTCGCGCGCGTCAGACAGTCCCTGGTAGACGAGCTTCCACTTCAACCTGCGCGCCACGATGTCCGCCCACGCACGACCAAGCTCGCTGTGCTCTGCATCCTCCGCGGAGCGCGCCCAGCGGTCGACCTCAGAAAGAAGCGACCACTCGGTGAGCGCCTGGTACGAGTCCATGCGCTCCAGCGGGTTGCCCCCGAGCAGCACATCCAGCGTCGGCCGGAAGACCTCGCGCAGCTGGAGGTCTATGCGCCGCACGGTGCGGTGGAAATAGACCTGGTGGTAGAGGTAGAGCCGCGCGCTGAGGAACATGTACAGCGCCTCGGCCCCGTGCGCGTGTACGGTCAGCCCGCGCTCCGAGATGAACGAGTAGTGGAGGATGCGCTGAACGTCGACCGGCCCCGTGGCGACGCCGCAGATGTACGCATCGCGAGGCACGTAGTCCATGTTGTCCGCGGAGAATGGCCCGACCATCGCCGGCTTGAGAGCGGCGAGCCATGTCGGAGCCTTGAATCCGCCAAGGTCGTCCGGCGAGATCAGATACGCGACCCAGCGCGGATCGATGTGCTCGCCCGGTTCGAAGTCGGCGGTGGTTGAGGCTCCCAGCGATCCGATGAGCTCCGCCAGCGGCCCGCCGACGATCGCACGGCCGATGTCCTCGTGGTCGATGTCCCAGCGGTCGAGATAGTTCTCGTCGAAGAAATGGCCGAACGGGCCGTGTCCGACGTCGTGCAAGAGGCCGGCCATGCGCATCGTCTCCTCGACCAGCGCGATCGAAGGCGTGCCTCTGTGGGCGGACGCGAGCGTCGGGTAGAGGTGGCGGGTCCACTCACCGGCCAGGTGCATCGCGCCAAGCGCGTGCTGGAAGCGCGAGTGCTCGGCGGTCGCGAACACCCACCACGCGCTCTGCAGCTGGTGGATACGCCGCAAACGCTGCAGCCACCCGGCGTCGATGAGGTCCTGCTCCGACGCCTCGCCGGGCACGCCGCCTGGCCCGCCCTTGGTGATGCGCAGGTAGCGGTAGATTGGGTCGCTGAACAGGTTGACCCGCGAGTACTCGGCCGCCGGTGACGTCATTTGAGACCGATTATGGGTAATGGCTGACGACCCCTCGATCGGAGTCGGTCTTTTTAACAGGGGCCTGTACTGGGAGGCCCACGAGGCGTGGGAGCACGAGTGGGTGCCCGACCGCCAGGGACGCGACGCAGGCTTCTACAAGGGATTGATCCAGGTCGCGGCCGGCTGCCTGCATTACGGACGCCACAACCGGCGCGGCGCGATCAACAAGTGGCGCAGCGGGGCCGGCTACCTACGTCCTTATCTACCGGTGCATCGCCGGCTGCGGCTCGATGCGCTGGTCGGGTCGGTGGACGCTTACCTGGCCGCGATGGACGGCGGCGGCTGGCCCGACCTCGAGATGCCGAGGATCGCTTACGAGTAAGAACGGACGGGCGCGGTGGTCAGGCCGGGTTCACCCCGGCCGTCTCCCAGCGTGCAGCTTCCAGGCGCCACCCAATCGTCGCCCGTGAGGGGAGGGGGTACCGCGGGGGAGGGCGCTGCCCTCACCCGCGCTCGTAGGGCGGAAAGCGCCTGCCCGCACCGGACTCGATGAGGCCTCCGTGCCCGAGCCTCAGCAGGTCCTTGGAGTCCGCGCGCCCGTAGGCGAACACGAACGGGAGCAGGAGGTCGAGCGAGCTCGAGCGGCCGAACCCGGCGCACGACGCGACGCCGACCACCGCCGCGTCCGGCAGCCGGCCGAGCCACAGCATGCTGCCCGGGTGCATCGGCGCGCCGAGCTGCAGCAGCTCGCCTCCGACGCTGACCAGCTCCGCGTATGCGGGGTCTAGCGGGTCGATAGCCGATGCACCGGCGAACAGGACGAGCTGCGCGCCCATCGACTCCGCCTCGCGGTAGGCGGCGGCCACCGCTTCCGGTGTACGAGCCACCTCGCGAACCGCGAGCACCTGGGCGCCGTACCAGCCGAGCTTGCGAGTGACCGCCGAGCGGAACAGCTCGCGTGCCTTGGGCTTCAACCGCTCGGTGGCGACCACGAATGTGCGCAGCGGCATGAAGCCGAGCAGCTGGACGACCGGACCGCGGTCGCGGATGATGGTCTCGGCCTGATCGAGCACGCGGCCAGGCACCGCGACCGGCGTGATCTTGCAGCCCGCGACCTCCTCGCCCTCGGCGACCGCCTGGCCGTCCATGACCGTGAACACCGACACGCCGCCGAGCTCGTTGATGGCCTCGATCAGGTCACCATGCACTCGCACGAGCCCGCGCCGCGTGGCGATCAGCCGCGCCTGGCTCTGCAC
Organism: Chloroflexota bacterium; assembly: GCA_005879985.1. Taxonomy (GTDB): domain Bacteria; phylum Chloroflexota; class Dormibacteria; order Dormibacterales; family Dormibacteraceae; genus CF-118. Next base: position 27,260 of record VBIA01000169.1, read on the forward strand.
CGGCGGGCGGGCCTCGAGCCCCGGGCCCGAAAGCGCCGCCGCCAGTCGCGTCGCGGCCGCGTCCTCGTGCACGTCGCCGAGCTCCAGCTCGACGACATGAATCTCGCCTGCGCGCCGCACCGCGTCGAGGTCCTCGGGCCGCAGCACCGAGCCCTTGCGCAGCTCGTGGCTCAGGTCGTGAACGAGCACGCGTCCTTTTATGTCATCGGCCGTGGCCGAGGCTCCAGTCAGACGAACCGCACGCACAACTGGGAGCATAGAGAGCGGTCCATGGGCGCGCGTTCCGCCATCCGCCTCTACAACACGATGACGCGACGCAAGGAAGAGCTGCGTCCGCTCGAAGCGGGCCGCATGAGGATCTACTCCTGCGGACCGACCGTGTATCGCTTCGCGCACATCGGCAACCTGCGGACATACATGTTCGCCGACGTGCTCACGCGATCCCTCGAGTACCTCGGCCACGACACGCACCAGGTGATGAACATCACGGACGTCGGCCACCTCACCGACGACACTTTCGACCGCGGCGAGGACAAGATGCTCGTGTCGGCACGCCTCGAGAAGAAGTCGCCAGAGGAGATCGCCGCCTACTACACCGAGGCGTTCATGCACGACGCGCGTATGGTCAACATCCAGCCTGCGCGCGAGTATCCGCGGGCGACCGCGTACATCCCGCAGATGATCGAGATCATCGCGAAGCTCATCGAGGGCGGCCACGCGTACGAGGTGGGCGGCACGGTCTACTACGACATCGCGAGCTTCCCGGCTTACGGCCGGCTGTCGCGCAATTCGACCGACCAGCTGCTGTCGGGGACGCGCGGCGAGGTCGATCCGCGCAAGCGGCACCCGGGCGACTTCACGTTGTGGAAGGCGGCGGGCGAGCACCGCCTGCAGGTGTGGCCGAGCCCGTGGGGTCCGGGATTCCCGGGCTGGCATATCGAGTGCTCGGCGATGTCGATCTCGCTGCTTGGCGATCGATTCGACATCCACACCGGCGGGTCGGACAACGTGTTTCCGCACCACGAGGCGGAGATCGCGCAGTCCGAAGGCGTGACGGGCCACCAGGTGGTGAGCTGCTGGGTTCACGGCGAGCACCTGATGCTGTCCGGCACGCGCATGGCGAAATCGGCCGGCAACTTCTTCCGCATCACCGAGCTGGTCGAGCAGGGCTTCGACCCGCTCGCGTTCCGCTACCTGACGCTGCAGGCGAAGTACCGGACCAAGCTCAACTTCTCACCTGAGGCGATGAGCGGTGCGGATCACGCCCTCCGCCAGTTGCGCGACCGCGTGTCGGAATGGTCGGCCGCGCCCGATGGCCCGCGTGGCGAACTCGACCAGCGCTTTCGCGCCGCGCTGGCCGATGATCTCGACCTGCCCGCGGCGATGGCGCTCGTGTCGGAGCTGATTCGCTCCGACCTCGCACCCGGCGCGAAGGCTCGTCTCCTCATCGAATGGGATCGAGTGCTCGGGCTGGACGTGGCGCGCTCGCCTGAACGCGAGGCGCTGCCCGACGGCGCTGCAGTCCTGCTTTCGTCGCGCGAGAGGGCACGCGCCGCGAAAGACTTCGCCACGGCGGATCGACTCCGCAGCGAGCTCGCCGCCATGGGCGTGTCCGTCACCGACACTCCGGACGGCCAGAAGGTGGTGGTGCGCCGCTCCTAGAGGCGCGGCCGGAAACCTTCGCCGAGAGATTCGGCGATCCAGGGGCACCCTCCCGTGGCTGCGCCACGGGGACCCCAGCGGACTCCGAGCAGCGGAGCGAGCGCATCAGATCGATTGCGTGAGCGAGCAGCACCACCGCTGGGGCCCCCGCGCGAGGCGCGGGAGGAAGTGGGCCGCATGGGCGCCGAAGATCCGGCGACGGCTTTTCGGCCGCGCCTCTAAGGCAGCGCCGGCGTGCTTGGAGTCGGGATCGGCAGCGGCGTTACTGACGGCACGACGGGCGGCGTGACAGCCGGCAGCGCGGGCGCGCTCACGACCGGTGTCGCGATCGGGCCGGTCGCAGCATGCGGCGACTGTGTTGCCGACGACGCTGGGCTGGTGCTCCCTGGTTGCGGCTTCTGCGCCTGCTGCACCTGCTGCACCTGCTGCGTGACCTGCCGGGCCCAGTCGACAGGATTCACGCTGTGGGTGATCACCGCCTCGGCTGTCGCGCCGGCGGCCGTGACCGCGACCACAGCTCCAACGGCGATCTTCGCGGTCAGCGCGGCGCCTGCGCCACGGAGGATCGGGGGCGTGCGACGGCCCGGCTCGGGCGTGCGACGGCCCGGCTCGGGCATGCGCCATGCCGGGATGGTCCCGCCGGCGTGCCGGTCCAGCAGGAGATGGAGGTCGTCCTCCAGGTGCCTGTCGAAGGGGCGCGTCTCCCGGGTCATCGAAGCTGAACGCCGCCCATGGCGAAAGTACCCAATCTCATTCCATCCAGTCCGCCAGTTCGACCCGCAAGCGCGCCTTCGCGGCCGCGAGCCGCGATGCAACCGTTCGCTCAGGGATGCCGAGTGCCGCGCCGATCTCGCGATTTGTGTAGCCGTGGTAGTGGCGCAGCACCAGCGCCGCGGCCTGCTTGGCGGGAATCTTGCGCAGCGCGCGGCCGAGCTCCGAGTTCTCGGCGATCGTTGCCGGCGATGGCGGCGGCGCCGGCCTGCCGAGACGCCTGACGAGCTCACCAACCTCGCGCAGGCGCTGCCGGCGCCAGTGGGACACGCCGACGTTGATCGCGATTCGGTGTAGCCAGGCCTCGGCCGGCGCTCCAGGCTTCCACTTCCCCCAGGCCCGGAACGCTCGCACGAAGGCCTCCTGCGTGCAGTCTTCGGCCGCCGCGGGATCGCCGAGCATGCCGATTAGCGTGACCAGGATCCGCCGGTACGAGCCGCGATACAGGCGTTCGAAGTCCTCGCTCGAACCCGGTGCGTATTCCGGTTCGCCCTCAGCCTCTTCCTCACGCAGTGCGTTGATCGCTGTCTCCCCCGCGCCTTCTCAAGTTAACGCGTCAGGGCCAAAAAAATGAGGCCGAGCCTTGCGGCCCGGCCTCGTCGAGAGGAAGGGGCTACCCCTTACGGCTGGTGCGGCAGGTTGCTCGGCTTGCCGTGCTCCCCGGCCTGGCCGTTGTTGCTGCCCTTGTTGTTCTTGCCGTGATTGCCGTTGTCACGCGAGTTGCTCGCGCGGTGCTCGTCACTGACGAGCTTGCCGTGCTGCTTCGCGAACGCGCTCACGCACTGGCCGATGCCGCGGACGCCTGAAGCACGCAGCGTGTCTTTGCAGGTGTTGACCTGCTGAACCACCTGCTGGCCCCAATCGTTGGGATTTAGGCTGCCGGTGACCGCCACCTCGCTGGCCACCCCAGCGCCTGCGGCCGCCAGCGCGGCGACCGCGAAACCTGTGAGCAGCTTCGCTCCGAGGGCGGCTCCCGCTCCGCCGAACAGTCTCCTCATTGCTCCTCCAGAGGCCGGTGCTCTCCAGGCGGGGATTGAAGCGCGATCCACCGGGCCCAGGATCCGGCTCAGTTCGCTCTCGATTTCCCGATCGAAGTCGCTCATGTGTCCAACCTCAATCGGAAGGGACGCTGTCCTCAGACAAAGTACTCATGTCGATCTGGGGACCCGACCCGGGCTCGGAGTCGAGCAGCGTCTTGAGCCTGGCCTTGGCCGCGATCAGGCGCGACGCCACGGTGCGCTCGGGTATTTCGAGCGCAGCGGCGATCTCGCGGTTGGTGTAGCCGTGGTGATGGCGTAGGACGATGGCAGCGGCCTGCTTGGGCGGAAGCTTGCGCAGCGCGTTGAACAGGTCGGAGCGCTCGGCGACTGATCCGGGGTCGGCAGGCAGCGTGGGCCGGCCCAGGCGCTTGATCACCTGACCGACCTCCCGCATGCGCGAGTACCGCTGGTACGAGATCGCGGTGTTGATCGCGATCCGGTGCACCCAGGCCTCGGCCGGGGCGTCCTTGCGCCACGACGACCAGCTTCGGTACGCGCGCTCGAAGGCGTCATGCGTGCAGTCCTCGGCGGCCGCGCGGTCGCCCAGCACCCCGATCAGGGTGCCCAGGACGCGGTTGTACGAGGTCCGGTAGAGGCGCTCGAAATCGGCCTCGTTACCCGGCCGGTACTGCTGGCCTTCGATCTCGCTTGACTCCGAACGAATGTTCGATTAACCTCCTGGGGCGCCCGATGCCGCCCACACTTCCGCCCTTCGACGCAGCCGACTTCCAAGGGGAAATAACGCTGGATCGCGTAATTCCGTCATCCCCACCCCAGTACTCACCCCTGCCCGAGGACCTCAGACCGGAGCTCGCCGCCGCTCTCGAGTCGCGCGGGATCACCCGACTTTACTCCCACCAAGCCGAGGCTTATGCCGAAATACGGCGAGGCCGGCACCTGGCGGTCGTCACGCCCACTGCCAGCGGCAAGACCCTTTGCTACAACCTCCCGGTCCTGCAGCGGATGCTCGAGGACGCACAGCGCCGCGCCATCTACCTGTTCCCGACGAAGGCGCTCGCCCAGGACCAGCTGGCGGAGCTCGGCGCGCTCAAGCGCGGCCTGCCCATCGACCTGCGCGTGGACACGTACGACGGCGACACCGCGCCCGGCCGCCGCACCGCCATCCGAGAGGCAGGCCACATCGTGATGACAAATCCCGACATGCTGCACACAGGCATCCTGCCGCACCACACGCGGTGGCGCCGGCTCTTCTCGAGCCTCGAGTTCGTCGTCATCGACGAGCTCCACACATATCGCGGTCTGTTCGGCAGTCAGGTCGCCAATGTCATACGACGCCTGAAGCGGGTTTGCGCCTTTTATGGCTCGCATCCGACGTTTATCTGCGCGTCCGCAACCATCGCCAACCCGCGCGAGCTCGCTCAGCGACTCCTGGAGGAGGACGACATCGCGCTGATCGACCGCAGCGGCGCGCCGCGCGGCGAGCGCCGCCTGATCTTCTACAACCCGCCGCTGCTCAATCGCGAGCTGGGCGTGCGCCGCAGCTCGATGCTCGAGGCGCGGCGCATCGCTGCACCGTGGATCCGCGCCGGCATACAGACCATCGTCTTCTGCCGCAGCCGGCTGCAGGTCGAGGTGATGCTCAGCTACCTGCGCCAGGATCTGGCGCCGCGGCTCGACGCCAGTCAGCGAGTGCGCGGATATCGCGCGGGATATCTTCCGCTGCATCGACGCGAGATAGAAGCGGGCCTACGCGCCGGCGGCATTACCGGCGTCGTCAGCACCAACGCACTCGAGCTCGGCATCGACATCGGCAGCCTGGACGCGTCGGTGCTGGTCGGCTATCCGGGAACCATCGCGTCGACCTGGCAGCAGATCGGACGCGCCGGACGCCGCTCCGGGTCGATCGGAGTCTTCGTGGCGTCGAGCTCGCCGCTGGACCAGTTCATCGTCCGGCACCCCGAGTACTTCCTCAGCGCCGATCCCGAAGAGGGGCTCATCGACCCCGACAACCTGCTGATTCTCGCGGGCCACCTGCAGGCGGGCCTGTTCGAGCTGCCGTTTGAGGACCGCGAGCCGCTTGGCCGCGCCGACGTGCAGGAGCTGCTGCGCGTCTTCGAGGAGGACGGCTCGGCGACGCGCTCGGCGGGCCGGTGGTTCTGGAGCCGGCAGGCATTTCCGGCCGAAGAGGTGCACCTGCGGCGCATCGCGGCCGACAACGTCGTGATCGTCGACACGTCGCAGCCGCGGCCGCAGGTCATCGGTGAGATGGACCAGTTCTCGACGCCGGTCTTCCTGCACGAAGAGGCCGTCTACCTGCACGAGGGCGCGCAGTACCACGTCGACCGTCTCGACTGGGACGAGAAAAAGGCGTACGTGCGCCCCGTGGAGGTCGACTACTACACGGACGCCCTCGCGTCGGTGACGGTGCGCGTGCTCGACACCTTCGCCGGTCCTGATGAATCGCCGCTGGCGCGTCACCACGGCGAGGTGAAGATCACTTCGCTCGCGAGCATGTTCAAAAAGATCCGCTTTCACACGCACGAGAACATCGGCTCGGGTCCCATCCACCTGCCGGAGCAGACGCTGCACACCACCGCGTGGTGGCTGACGCTCGCTGAGCAGCAGTGGGTGGCTCTCGGTCGCGAGACGCTCGAGGCCGGGCTGCAAGGGATGGCGCACGCGCTGCGCCACGTCGCGAGCCTGCGCCTGATGTGCGACCCACGCGACCTCGGCGCGGTGGCGGAGGTCCGCTCTGTGACGACGAGGCTGCCGACCGTGACCGTGTACGAGATCTATCCAGGCGGTGTCGGGTATGCACCCCGCATGTACGACCTGCACCACGAGCTGCTCGACGGCGCCGCCACGCTCGTGCGTGACTGCCAGTGCCTCGCGGGCTGCCCTTCCTGCATCGGTCCCCTGCACATGGTCGAAGGAGCGAAGGACGCATGTCTGCGGTTGCTGCAGGCGCACTCCGAGAGCGTCTTGCTCGTTTAGGCGGCCTCCCACAGGCGCGTGCGAGGCCGCCACTCGAGGTCCCACGTGGTTTCGAGCGGATCGAGACGCCGTACGGCCCGGCCTTCATGCGCGAAGACGTGCTGGGACTGCCGCGTCTCGATCCCAACCCCGGCTCGATCGCCTACATCGACACCGAGACCACAGGCCTTTCCGGCGGCTCGGGCACCTATGTGTTCGCGGCGGCGGTCGCAAGACCGATCGATTGCGGGCTCCGTCTCGCGCAGCTGTTTCTGCCCCAGCCGGGAATGGAGGCCGCATTTCTCAATGCGCTGAGTGAGGAGCTCGCGCCGGCGTCGGGCGTGGGCAGCTTCAACGGCGCGTCGTTCGACCTGCCCATCCTCCGCACGCGATGGGTGATGGCCCGCATGCGCGGAGACCTGCAGCATCCACCGCACGTCGACCTGTTGACGCTCGTGCGCTCGCTGTATCGACACCGAATGGAGAGGTGCACGCTTCGCACGGTCGAGGAGCGGCTTCTCGGCTACGAGCGCGAGGACCCCATCGCCGGAGCGCTCGCGCCGGACGCGTACTTCCAGTACGTGCACCACGGGCCAAGCCGGCTGCTGGAGCTCGTGCTCGAGCACAACCGCCTCGATGTCATCAGCCTCGTGCACCTGCACTCGCTTCTGCTGCGGCGATTGCGCGGCGCCGATGCGGACATGGACGCGTCCGACTGGCTCGCGCTCGGCCGGCATCGTCTCCGGCGTGGAGCGCGCGCCGACGGATGGCGTGCGCTGCGCAATGCGGCAGGCTTCGAGAAGGGCGAAGATGCAGCGACCGCGTCCCTGTGGATCGCGCGCAGGCTCGTTCGTCGCGGCGCCATCACGTCGGCGGATCGATTGCTCGAGCGGATGGAGCAGCGTTTCGACAGCGACATCCGCGTGTCGGTCGCCCGCGCGCGTTTGCTGGAATGGCGGAGGCGAGAGCCGAGCCTGGCGCTGCACGTGGTCGAGGCCGCCCTCGACCGGATGCCCAACGCGGCCGACGAGCTGGAACCCCGTCGCGTGCGGCTCAGGCGAAAGGTCGAATCCCGCGCGCGGTCAGACGGGCGCCGCGATACGAACGGTGGCACCGGCCGCCGCAGGCAGGGCCGTCGGGGGAAGGCCTGGCTCCAGGGTTCCTTCGAGGACAGCACGGGCGAGGGCTTCGACCAGGGCCGGATCGAACTCTGACCCGCCGCCCGCCTTCACGAGCTCGAGGGCCCTGGTCGGCGTCGCGCGCTCGCAGCCGCGCCCGGCGGTCATGGCCTCGTAGCCCTCCGCCACGGCCAGGATCCGAGCCAGCTTCGGGATTTCCTCGCCGGCCCTGCCGTCGGGCTTGCCCTGTCCATCCCAGCGCTCGTGATGACTGCGCACGGCCGCGGAGATGACTAGCGGGAAGTGCGAGCCCGCGACGATCTTCTCGCCCTCTTCAGAGTGGCCAGGCACCTCGAGGTCCTGCGCGTCGCTCAGCACCATGTGCCCGACGTCGTGCAGATACGCGGCGGTGCGAAGGTCCTCGAGGTCGCTGCCGGGCAGCCCCGCCGCACGTGCGATGGCTTCGGCGATCGCGGCCACACGGCTCGAATGTCCCTGCGCCGCGGGGGCGCGATGGTCCACCGCGTGCGCGGCGGCCACCACCACCTGTGGACCGGCCTCGGCAAGCATCGTCATGAGGTTGCTGTCGGCGAGCTCGAGCTCGGTCACGAGCTGCGGGAATGTGCACGCGCGGTCCTTGCCCTCGCGCTTGGCCAGGTACAGTGCCTGGTCGGCAGCCGCTATCAGCTCGAGCGCGCCGAGCGCGTCCTCCGGATACGTCGCGACGCCGACGCTGAAGGTCAGGGCCTTTCCCGGCGCTGTGGCCACCGCGGCCGCGTGCACCGCGTCGACGATTCGGTAGGCGAGGCGCTGCGCGCCGACCCCGCTCGTGTCGACGGCGAGGATCGCGAGCTCGTCGCCGCCATAGCGCGCGACCACGTCCTGCGCGCGGGCCGCGTTGCGGGCGATCCGCGCGCCCATCTGCAGCACCAGGTCGCCGTGCTGGTGGCCGAGCTCGTCGTTGACCGCCTTGAAGTGGTCGAAGTCGATGAGCAGCAGTGACACCGACATCGTCGCCTTGTCCGGCCGCGCGAAGATGGCGTCCAGGCGATGGCGCAGCTCCCGCACGTTGTAGAGACCGGTCAATGCATCGGTGGTTGCCTCCTGCGTGCTGCGGTGGTAGCGCAGAGCGTTCGCCATCGCCACCGCCGAGCTGCCCGAAAGCGCGTCCACGGCGAACAGGTCCTGGTTGCTGAACTGTAGGCCCGGGCGTTTGAGGCTGAGCAGCGCGGTGATGCCTTCGTTCGAGGCCATCGGGAGGACCATCGATCTCTTGTCGTCGGAGAACGACGCCTCGCCGGAACGCGCGACCTTCGCGAGCTGCGAGTCGTCGAGACCGTCCGGCGACACGCCCTCGGACAAGGGCTGGCTCGTGGAGGTGGCGACAACGGCGAATCCGTCGGGAGACGCGAGCACCATGCTGGCGCTCGCCGCGCCGGTCATCTGCAGCGCGTGCGCGACGACGACCGCGAACACGTCCTTGATGTTGGTGTCACCCGATATGTCGGAGCTCACCTCGCGCAGCTGGTCCGCTTGCGCCGCGCGCCGGACCGCCTGGCGTCGCTCACGCTCGAGCTCGCGGGTCATGTAGCCGGTCGCGAGCGCAACCACGAGAAAAAGGAAGACGACGCCGAAGGCGGTGAGACGGGCGTTGGGATCGCTCGAGAGCGTCGTCGGGGTGAACGTGCCTCCGACGAACAGGTAGATGAACGCTATCGTCACGGCGGACGCAACGCTCGCTATGGCCCCGAACCGCACAGCGTTTGTGATGACCGAAAGAAACAGCGCCAGGAAGTAAGGGCTGTTGAATCCATCGGACAGGTAGACCAGCGCAACCGCGAACAGGATGTCGAGCACCATCGTCGTCAGGCTGAACTGCTTCCCCGGCTTGAAGCCGCGAAACAGGAGCACCGTGACCACGCCGGCCATGACCGCCCAGGCGCCGAGCACGATGTCGACGGTGTCCTTGGCCTGGATGCTCGTGATCGGGGTCAGGTTGATGAGCGCGCCGAGAACGGCCAGGAAGATCCACCTGAACATGACCGCGACGCGCTCGCCGATCGCCCGGCGCTCGGCGTCGAACTTCTCGTCCAGCGCCTTGGCCCGGAGCTCCTGCTGACGCTGGTCAGGGGTGACGACAGCTGGGCTGATCATTGAAATCTTGGTAAGCCGCGGCCGAAATTGCTCCCCGGAGGCTACCATTCACACTCGCGATTCGAGCTTTCGTAGCGCACGAAATGACGCGGACCCTCGTTATCCGACTACACAGGTGAATCTCGCCTTGCTATTTGCCCATGGAGGCCGGCGCCGGAAGGCGGCCGGCGATCGAACGACTGTTCGCGGCCGTCAGGCCGGCCAGTCGCTCGTCGAGTTCGCCATCTCTTCGATCGTCCTGCTCCTCCTGGTGATGGGACTCCTGGACCTGTCGCGCGCGTTCTACTTCTCCGTGAACCTCCAGGGCGCGGCGCGAGAAGGAGCCAGGCACGGCGCGTGGTTCAACACCGCCGCCCGCACCAACAACTTCCTCGACGACGCCGACGTCATGAGCGCAGTCAACGCCGGCCTCAACGGAGCTGGCATCACCGCCAACTTCATTCCCAGCGGTAACTGCCTGACGCCAACCGACAGCAACGTGTTCAACAACAGGCCGTACTCTTCAGCGGCCTTTCCGATCTCCACCCAGCAGGTCAACGCGTACATCTGCTACACGGCGCCGGGCGCCGCATACCAGAGCGGCACGAGGCCCGCCGCGCCCACCGACAACACGTGGCGTCTCGGCGACATCAACGTGTCGCTGCTGATGAACTTCGGGTTGATCACACCGTTGATCCAGGGCATCTTCGGCAACGGCATCAACATCGCCTACAACGAGCACTTCACGATCCAGGGGAAGCCATGAAGAAAGGTTATTTCCGCAGCCAGCGCTCGCAGGGACTAACGGAGTTCGCCTTCGTCGCCCCAGTGATCCTGCTGTTGACCTTTGGCATCATCGACTTCGGCCGCGGGCTCTACTTCTACATCACGCTGCAGCAGGCGGCCAACGAGGGCGCGCGCGTCGCGGTGCGTGCCTCGTACTTCATCGACCCCAACGGTTCGACCCACCAGTGGCCCACCGACGCCGACGTCGCCACTGCCGTCCAGCAGCATGCCGTGACGGAGAACCTGGCCAACCCGTGCCCGAACGGGCCGATCCCCAACGGCGGCAACCCCGTCGGGTCGGCGTCGCTGCCGCCGTCCAACACGGGCTGGATCTTCATCACGGATCCGAGCACTGCCGGTAACGGCACACCCAACGGGCCGCGCGGCGGCCTCGGCACCCTGCCGGCTCCCGGCCCGGGGTGTAATTCGATCACGCCTGCAGTCGGCAATGAGGCCATCAAGGTCACGCTCTGGTTCAACTTCCAGCCGCTGACACCCCTGATCCAACAGGCGGTGGGCAATCGAATCATCATCACCGCCTACGCGGTGTACCGAGCTGAGTACAGCAACTAGCAAGATGCAAGCCCATGGTGCGTCCTTCAACTAACGACATGCGAATGTTCATGCGCAAAAACGACCAGCAGGGCCGGGGCGCCTCCCAGGGCGGGCAGGCGATCGTGCTCATCGCGCTGCTGATCCTTGTCCTGTTCGGCATGCTCGGCCTGGCCATCGACTCCGGCCGCGCCTACGTCGACCGCCGCGACCAGCAGGCCGCGGTCGACGCCGCCGCGCTGGCCGCAGGCGACTGGTACGAGAACTACGCCAACCTCTACGGCTCCACGCTCCCGAACGCAAAGGCCGTCTACCAGGCCAACCTGCACATGTACGCCGGGCCCACCTCTGACGTCGACACCACGACTTTTGTGGGCACCACCAACAGCCTTCAGCAGGACACGGATATCGTCACCTACGGCGGCAACTACAAGCTGACCATCGTCGCCACCAACACGCAGTTCAACGGCTACCAGTTCACGTTCACCAGCGAGCACTCGCTGCCCCTCGCCTTCATGCAGCTGTTCGGCGGCAGTCCCACTGTGACCATCAACGCCACCGCCACTGCCGTCGTCGGCAACCAGCGACAGACGCCGGCGCTGCTGACACTCAGCACCCAAAGCTGCTCGATGTCCCTCAAAGGCGGCACCACACTGACCATCCTGGGCGACGTCTATTCGAACGGCACCGCCTGCGTCGACGCCGACCTGCACGACGCCGGAAACTGCTACGGCGCCGCCGGCTCCACCTGCAGCGACGCGCAGTACTACTGCTACAACGCCTCGCCTGGGTTCGTCCCGTACCCGGCGCCGTGCAACCCGGGTGACATCCAGGGGACCTACGTGGTCCCGGCGCCGACGTTGCCGGACCCTGGCTACCTGGCGCCATCGGTCGGCTACTACACGTCGCTGCAGTTCTACAGTCAGAACAACCGCACCACGTGGACCGAGATGTATCCGGGCCAGTACGCGTCCTTCCACCTGAGCGGCGGCTCCGCCAGCTGCGCCTTCCTGGACCCTGGGGTCTACACGTGGCTGAACGGCTACACATCCGACGCAAGCGGCAGCCTGCTCTCGAACGAGCTGAAGCCGCCCGACGAGCAGCTGTACAGCGCGCCGGGCACTACCAACACCGCGGGAATCCAGTTCTGGAACCAGAACGGCACGAGCTGCGCAGGTCACTTCACCCTGTCCGTGACCAACGGCCTCCCTGGCGCCCTGGGCCTCAAGCACAAGAGCGGCGCGGGCAACTGGGGTATCGAGCTGACCTCGGTGCGCTGGGACCGGTTCGTCGACCCGACCATCGGTCCGAACCCGTGCTTCTTTTCGCCAGGCTGCCGCCGCGAGAGCGCGCCGTCGGAGTGCCAGACGGCCGGCACCAACGACATCAGCAACGCGGCCATCGACGTGTCGATCACGCAGAACGCGCCCGGGGCCCAGTACTACAACGTGTACGTCAACCCCAACGGGTGTGACGGCATCCAGGACAACTTCGCTTTCGTGAACAGGTTCCTGGCACCAGGCTTTACCGACTTCGGCGGTCCGCCCGCCTTCCCGGTGGGCGGCTTCCCCAACGGCGGCGCGGGCACTGTGATGGCCAACGGCACAGGCGGCTACCCGTGCGGCGCGGCCGGACACACGATCTGCGCGATCACATACAACTCGCTGTCACCGACCTTCCAGTGCTTCGCGCAGACGCGAGCGCAGAACTGCCAGACTCCCGACAACGAGGCCGCGCCGCAATGCTTCAGCAGCTGCCCGCCTCCGGCCGGCCTGCTGGCGCAGGACAGCGCGCCGATGTCGCTCGAGTACCCGCCTTATACGGGTGGTGACGTCGCTGACGAGAACTACTGCCAGGTCTCGCCCAACCCCGGCGACCCCAATGCTCCTTGCTCGACGGCCAAGGTCACTCCGGGTGGGGTCCAGTTCTACTTCCCACCCGGCTCGTGCTTCAGCCAGAACGCGCAGGGTGCCACCTTCGTCTATGCCGGCGAGCAGTTCAACTGGATCGTCATTTACGCTCCGGCCAGCAACACCTGCAACGAGACGCTGAACGGGGGATCCGCGACCCAGTACATCGGCACCATCTACACCCCGGGCGCCAACTGGAACATCAACGGTGGCAACCGGGCTCCGCTCGCCGGCCAGGTGATCTGCTACACGGCCAGCGTTTCCGGAAGCTCCGGTACCGGCATCGACTTCAACCCGAACTACGCGCCGGCCTCGTAGTCGAGCGCGCCGAGCGCTTCGTCGATCCACTCGATCGCCATCTCGCGCGTGTTGGGCCACGTGTCCGCGCTCGAAGACTCGACACCCGTGTCGATGGCGACGCGTCCGCAAACGCGGAGAAGCCTCCGGATCAGCGGCGCCGCCTCGGGCACTGCGAACTCGATCTCTTCCAGCGAGCGGGTCAGCATGAAGCACGCCGCGTTGAACGTTTCGGCGTCGATCGCGGCCTCGCTGGCGAGCCTTTCCGCCACCCCCGCCCGCAAATTGGATGGGTCCATCTGCCCGGTATTATTGGCCCAGAGGCTGGGTGCCATGGATCTAACCGAACCTGTTCTGCTGACTCCTGAGGGGCTGGAGAAGCTCAAGCGCGACCTCGAGGTCGCGTTGAAGCGGCGCCACGAGGCCGGCGAGCGGCTGAAGGAAGCCTTCCAGCCTGGCGACATCGAGGACAACCCCGAGTACGAGCAGGCGAAGGAGGAGGTCGGACTTCTCGACAGCCGCATCTACGAGCTCCAGGAGATGATCGGCCGCGCGGAGATCATCAAGGAGTCGCACTCGAGCGTCGCCGGACCGGGATCGACCGTTGATGTAGCCGACAACGACGGCAGCTCCGAGACATATCACCTGGTCGGCGCGGTCGAGAGCGACCCGTCGGCGGGACGAATCTCGGTGGACTCGCCGGTCGGGCGGGCGTTAGTGGGAAAGAAGAAAGGCGACCGGATCACCGTCAGCGTGCCCGCGGGGAGCCTGACGTTGACGATCAAGGCCGTCAGATAGACATTTGATGTCCATAGGGACATCTGGTAGTCCGCCGGCCACTGAGCTGAACCCGGAAGGAATCGCCGACCGCACGACGGTCGGCGTGTTCTTCGGGCAGGCCGCGCGCTACGCCGATCGCCCTCTCGTCCACCACCTCGTCGGCGAGCAGTGGAAGACAGAGACGTGGGCGGACATGAAGCGCTACGTGCTGGCGGTCGCATCCGCGCTGGTCGACGCCGGCGTGAAGGCGGCCGACCGCGTCGTCCTGCTTGGAGAGAACCGCTACGAGTGGCTGGTTTCCGACTTCGGGATTCAGGCGGCCGGCGGCGTGACGGTGCCGATCTACACAGGGACCGCACCCGAGGTGATCCAGAAGATCGTCGACAACAGCGAGGCGGTCCTGGCGATCGCTTCGACTGATTCCTTGGCCGGCAAGCTCCGCGTCGGCGGCTCGATGAGGAAGGTCTTGACCATCGACACCGACGTGACAGCGTGGATGGTCCGCCGGCCGCAGCGGCTCCCTGAGGTCGCGACGCGGCTGGCGGCGGTAAAGCCCGACGACCTCTGCACCATCGTCTATACGTCAGGCACCACCGGCGACCCCAAGGGCGTCGAGCTCGCGCATCGTTGCCTCGTCGACATCAGCCGCGCTGCGTTGAAGTCGTTTCCTCTCAGCGATTCCGACGTGACGCTGTCGTTCCTTCCGTACTCGCACGTGTTCGAGCGTATCAACGGGGTCTTCATCGGCCTGCTGTTCGGCGGCCAGGCATGGATCTCGCGCGGGGTGGATCACCTCAGCGCCGAGCTCGGCGAGGTGCAGCCCACTGTGATGTGCAGCGTGCCGCGCGTGTACGAAAAGATGTATGCGGCGGTGATGTCGCGCGTGCGCGAATCGCCCGGCTACCGGCAGAGGCTGTTCCACTGGGCGCTGAACGTCGGCAGGCAGCACCACGTCGAGATGAAGTCAGGCGCGTTGCTGAACGCGCAGTACGCCCTGGCCGACCGGCTCGTGCTGGCCGCGCTGCGCAAGCGACTCACCGGCGGCCGGCTGCGCTTCTTCATCAGCGGCGGCGCCGCGCTGTCGCGCGACATCGAAGAGTTCTTCTGGTCGTGCGGCATTCCGATCCTCAACGGCTGGGGCATGACCGAGATGTCCTCCGGCGCCTGCTCCAACACGCTGGCCGAGCACAAGTTCCTCACCGTGGGCAAGCCGTTCCCGGGCGTGGAGCTGAAGATCGCGGAAGACGGCGAGATTCTCGTAAAGAGCCCAGGCAACATGCTCGGCTACCACAAGAACCCCGAGGCCACCGCCGAGACGCTGCGCGACGGCTGGATCTACACGGGCGACATCGGAGAGATCGACGGCGAGGGCTTCCTGAAGATCACCGACCGCAAGAAGGCGCTGTTCAAGACGGCCGTCGGCAAGTACATCGCGCCGCAGCCGATCGAGTTCGGCCTCACGCAGGATCCGCTGATCGACCGCGCGCTGGTGATCGGCGAGAGTCGACCGTACGTCACCGCGCTGATCGTTCCGGACTCAGCCGCGGCCAAGCAGCAGGGCCTTGACGAGGCGGCGCTCCGCGCCCACATCCAGAAGGTCGTCGACAGTGTCAACTCGCACCTCGGCAACTGGGAGACGGTGAAGTACTTCACGCTGCTTTCCGAGGACTTCACTGAGGCGAAGGGCGAGCTGTCACTGAAGCTCGACGTCAAGCGCAAGGTCGTGGCCCAGAACTACGCCGCGCAGATCGAGGCGATGTACACGGGCAAGTCCAAGCAGGGTTCGTAATGGCAGGCCCCGTCGACATGTCGGAGGTCCACGCTTCTCTTGACCATATGCGAACGCAGATCTGTCACTGCGGCTTGAAGGGCGAGTGCCTCGGCTGCAAGGGCATCGAGATGGTGAGGGCGCAGGCCGAGGCGGTGGTCGCCGCGGCGAGCCAGCCGATCCTGCTGCAGGTCGCGCAGGAGGCTTCGATGAAGGACATGGCCAACCGCTTCCAGGCCATGTCCGAGCGCCTCATGTCAGACCCGGACATCCGCCGATCGGCGGAGGAGATGCAGCAGAAGCTGATGTCCGACCCCGAAACGCGTCAGCTCATCGAGGAGCTGATGCGCCGCCTCGGAGCCCCGCCCGAGGAGTAGCGGCGGCCCGTCCGGATTCCCGTCGTTTGTATACAAACGCGTGCCAGAACCGCGCCCGAAATGCGCGTTTGTATACAAAACATGAGGGCGGCGCTGGCGCCGCGGCGCCGGCTAGGCGCCCGGCGACGCCGCCGCTGTCGGCTTGTGCATGGGCTTGTCCCAGAACGGGATCGGCCCGGTCTGCAGCTGCTGCAGGATCTTCTGCTCCTGCTCGCTGGTGATCTGCTTGTTGGTGACCATCGCGTCGAGGACAGGCTTCAGGTTGGCGATGAGCCTGCTGCGGAACTGCGCCTCGGTGACCGGCGGGCTCTCCGCGTCAGCGATCTGGTGGAGCGTCATGCCCTTGGCCAGGTCGGCCTTCAGCTGCTCCGGCGTGATGCCGAGGGCCTTCGCCGCGGCCGGCATCAGGGCCCGCGCGTAGGCGCCGCCGGCGGCGTTCTTGCCGCCCAGGCTCCCCGCCAGGGTGCAGGGCGCCTTGCCCGCCATCTTCTTCTTGATCGCGTCGGCCTGCGCCTGCGTGATGTGGCCGGCCTTCACCTCGTCGGCGAGCGTCTGGCCGACCGCTTCCTGGAACGCGGAGTCGACCTTGTCCTGGCTCACCCCGAGGTCGCTTGAGAAATGGGTGGCGAACTCGTTGCACACGCTGGACGAGGGAGCGGTCGACTGGTCTGCCACAGTGCTGGCAGCGCGGACGTTGGAACCCTTCGGGCCGCCGAAGTTGAAGCTGTAGCCTGCGGCCGAGGCTGTCATGTAGACGGCGGCGCCGGCGATGGCCGCGGCGCCCGCCGCGAAGCTCACGATGCGTAGGTTTTTTGGCGTGGCGATGGTGCTGATCACGTCCATAAGTACACCGCGCGGGGCGCGGTCGCGTCCTCACATAGAGGTAAAGCTTCTGTAAATGACGCGTCTGGGCCTGAACCCTATAGTCGGGTGATGGAATCGCCCCCCAACTCCGGCTGGGGAAGCGGCAAGCACGCCGTCGAGCTCTACGTCCGCACGTACACGACGATGCTGCAGAGCTCGGGCGAGATCAAGGTCGACTCGCTGGTGCAGACGCACATCCGCATGGGCTCCGTGCTGCACCCGCTGGCGGGACAGCCGCAGAGCGACATGGGTGCGCTCCTCTACGCGGCGCGCCGGCTGCCGCGGGCCATCGAGCACTGCCGGCACGTGGTGATGGGCCAGAGCCCGCAGGGCTTCAAGGCCGTGCTCGGCGCGGACATCATGGAGTGGCAGCCGCTGAAGGCTCCGGCCAGGCGCCGGCGCTGGTACCAGGACGGACTCACGCTCGCGGTGCTCATCGCGTCCACGTCCGACATCGACGACCTCGTGCCTTCGCTGGTTGCCTACCAGATCGAGTGGAACAAGCTGCACCGTGCGCTGCAGGGCGTGGAGCTCGCCGACGAGTCGGCGCGCGAGGCCGCCGGCGCCAGCGAGGACGACTGGCAGCGACTGCACGAGGCCTGGGGCGAGAGCTTCGACTCGACGCTGGAGTTCGTGCAGAAAGAGGAATGTCACATCGGTCTGCGGCTGATCGGCGGCAGCCACCTCGGCTACGCGCGAATGGCCGCTCGCTGGTGGCTGCCCATCGCCGGGGCGATGGCCGAGCTTGGCGTGCTCGACTCGCCCGTCTACTTCGTCTCCTCCAACGCGCACAGCCTGGTCAATGTCCTCAGCGGCACCGCCCGCGAGTTCGAGCGCGAGATCCTTGACTGGGTCCGCGACAACGACCCCGAGCTGGAAGAGGAGCGGCACAAGCTCGAGGTCGGGCACAGCCGCGCGTCACGGCAGAACTGGCTCTACTTCGCGGCGCGGCAGATCTTCGACCTGCACCCCGATCGCGAGCAGCTGCGCAAGCGGCGGGCCGAGCTGGAGGCCGCGCGAGGAATCCGTCACATTCCCGCGAAGGGCACCGGCGTCGACAGCGCGGCGCAAATCTGCAAGCTCTCGAGCCTCGACGCCAGCGCCATCGATCCGCGCGTCGGCACCGTGGATGTCGAGCGTCTGCGCGCGTCCGGCGCGTGCATCGTCAACGTCGACTATCCGCTCGGGTTCGCCGGGTACCACATCCTCCGCCAGGCCGCCGAGCACGTTTCCTGGGTCGCGGGTGTGTATGTGATGGGCAAGGCCGCGACGCTGAACTCCGACGTGGGCGACGTGATGATCCCGAACGTCGTCTACAACGAGCACTCGGGCAACACGTACTGGCTCGACAACGCGATCACCGCAGCCGACGTGCAGCCGAACCTCGTGTACGGCTCCGCAGTGGACACGCAGCGCGCCGTGGCGGTGCGCGGCACGTTCCTGCAGAACCGTGACTACCTCGAGTTCTACTACCAGGGCCACTACACGGTGGTCGAGATGGAGGCGGGACCGTACCTCGACGCGTGCTACGAGATCGGCCAGCCCGGCCGCTACCCGCTCAACGAGAGCGTGAACATGGCGCGCATCAACTTCGACCTGGGCATCGTCCACTACGCGTCAGACACGCCTTACACGCAGGCGCGCACTCTCGGCGCGCGCGGCCTGAGCTACCGGGGACTCGACTCGACGTACGCCGCGGCCATCGCGCTGGCTCGCCGGATCCTGCAGCGCGAGGGCGCGCTGGAGAGCTAGTCGCCCAGGACGAGCTTCTCGTGCGGGTGGTTGTGCGCGCCCGCGCCATGCTCGATCTCGCCGCACGGATGGCAGCTCTCGATCTGGATGGTCGTGTGGCCGATGGCGAACTTGTCGCACAGGCGCTGCTCGAGGTCGCGCACCACGTGCTCCGCGTCGGCGAGCGGACCTTCATCCATCACCACGTGCACGCTCAGGGCGGTTTGATCGGACGCGAGGGCCCACACATGCAGGTCGTGCAGGCTCCTGACGTGATCAGTGGCGCCGATCATCTTCGTCACCTCGGCCAGGTCGATCTCGTGCGGCGTGCCCTCCATGAGCAGGTTCACGGCTTCGCGCACGATGCGCCACGCGCCGAGCGCGATGAGTGCAGCGATGGCGAGTGACAGCAGCGGATCTATGGGAAGCCAGCCGGTCAGCAGGATGATCGCTCCCGCGATGACGACGCCGATAGACGCTCCAATGTCGCCCGTGACGTGCAGAAGGGCGGCACGGGTGTTGAGGCTCTTGCCGTGGCCACGCAGCACGAACACCACGTAGCTGTTCACGGCGATGCCGATCAGCGCGGTGACGATGACGATGCCGCCCGAGACAGGCACCGGCGTTGCCAGCCGCCGCACCGCCTCGATCGCGATCGCGATCACGATCACGATGAGCGCCGCCGAGTTGACGAGCGCCGCCAGGATGGTCGCACGGTGGTAGCCGTAACTCCGCCGGCGGTCGGCCGGCCGTTGGGCCTGCTCGAACGCGAACCACGCCAATCCGAGCGCGAAAACGTCGGTCAGCACATGCCCGGCGTCGGACAGCAGGGCAAGGGAGTGGGAGTACAGACCGCCGGCCAGCTCGACCAGCAGGACGACGAGTGTGAGCGCCAGAGCGCGCCTCAATCCGGATCCCGGAACCACTGAATTCATCCTACCCAGCGCAACGAAATTCCTATCTAAACCAGGCGTCTCCGCGCTCGAGGTAGGCCAGGAGCATCCCGTGGCGAAGCCCCTCGTGGCTGATGTGCAGGACCGCCAGGCCGTACCAGTCGAGCATGAGCAGCAGCACCTCCACGCCGGCCCGCATCGCCTTGACGCGGTTGACCGGCAGATTCACCCGTCCCGAAAC
>VBIA01000170.1 GCA_005879985.1 Chloroflexota bacterium
GCCGTGTTTTCGCGCAGCTTCTCGCGCAGGTCGGACGCCGACCGCATGAGCTCCAGGACCTTCGACGACGCCGCCACGATCGGCGGCGCCACCGAGTTCGAGAAAAGGTACGGACGCGAGCGCTGCCGCAGCATCGCGACCAGCTCGCGCCGGCCTGACACGTAGCCCCCCGAAGCCCCGCCCAGGGCCTTGCCCAACGTACCGGTGATCGCATCGATGCGGCCCATCACGTCAAAGTGCTCGGGCGTCCCTCGACCGCCGGCGCCCACGAACCCCACCGCGTGCGAGTCGTCGACCATCACCAGCGCGTTGTATCGCTCGGCCAGCGAGCAGATGTCGTGCAGCGGCGCGAGGTACCCGTCCATCGAGAACACGCCGTCGGTGACCACGATGCGATACCGCGCGCTCGACGCCTCTTTCAGCTGTGCCTCGAGGTCTGCCATGTCGCGATTCGCGTAGCGGAACCGCCGAGCCTTGCACAGCCGGATGCCGTCGATGATGCTCGCGTGGTTGAGAGCGTCGGAGATGATCGCGTCGCGTTCGTCGAAAAGCGCCTCGAAGATGCCGCCGTTGGCGTCGAAGCACGACGAGTAGAGGATCGTGTCCTCGGTGCCGAGGAAATCCGACAGCCCCGATTCGAGCTCCTTGTGTATCTCCTGCGTGCCGCAGATGAAGCGCACCGACGCGAGCCCATAGCCCCAGCGGTCGAGAGCCTCGTGCGCGGCCGCGACCACGCGCGGATCGTCGGCGAGCCCAAGGTAGTTGTTCGCGCAGAGATTCAGAACCTCACGTTCAAGAACCGCGACGTTCGCGCCCTGCGGCGAGCTGATCACCCGCTCCGGCTTCCACAAACCCGCGTCGCGAATCTCCTGCAGCTGCCGAGTCAGGTCGGAACGCATCGAATCGAACATGGTCAATCGCTCCAGTCCAGAACGACCTTGCCGCACTTGCCAGAGTGCCCGACGGCGAACGCCTCTTTGTAATCGTGATAGGGAAACCGGTGAGTGATCACCGGCGAGATGTCCAGCCCCGTCTGCACGAAGACCGACATCTGATACCAGGTCTCGAAGATCTGCCGCCCGTAAACCCCTTTCACCGTCAGCATCTTGAAAACGACCTGCGACCAGTCGACCGCGAACTCGTGGTCCGGCAGTCCGAGGATCGCGACGCGGCCCCCGTGCGCCATGTTGTCGATCATCTCGCGCATGGCGCTGGGAACGCCCGACATCTCGAACGCGACGTCGAAGCCTTCCTTCATGCCCAGCTCGGCCTGCGCCTCGCGCAGCCGGGTCCTGGAGACGTCCACCGCCAGCGTGACTCCGATCTTGCGTGCGAGCTCGAGCCGGTACTCGCTCACGTCGGTCACCACCACAAACCGCGCGCCGTTGTGGCGCGCGACGATCGCCGCCATCAACCCGATGGGCCCGGCGCCCGTGATGAGCACGTCCTCGGCCACGAGCCGGTACTGCGTCGCGACATGAACCGCGTTGCCGAACGGGTCGAAGATCGAGGCGACATCCAGGTCGATCTCCGACAGATGCGGCCACACGTTGCCGGCCGGCATGACGATGAACTCCGCGAAGGCGCCATCCCGGTGCACGCCGATGCCGACGCTGTTGGCGCACAGCACGCGCCGACCAGCCAGGCAGTTGCGGCAGCGCCCGCACACGATGTGGCCCTCGGCGCCGACAAGCTCGCCGACGTACACCGACTCGACGCCCTCGCCCACCTCGGCGATCTCGCCCACGAACTCGTGCCCGACCACGAGCGGCAGCTTCAGGGTCGCCTGAGCCCAGTCGTTCCATGCGTCGATGTGCAGGTCGGTTCCGCAGATGCCGGTGCGCAGCACGCGAATCAAGACCTCGCCAGGGCCCGGCTTCGGCTCGGGCACGTCCTGCAGCCACAGGCCGGGCTCGGCTTGCGCCTTGACCAGCGCCTTCAGAGAATCACCGCGCGCGGGCTGCTGTGCGGACCGCGGCCTTGGCGTCGCGCACCAGCCCAGACAGCCACGGCGTCATCTGCGCGATGTCCTGCTCGAAGCTGCCGATCGACGGCGACCACGTCAGCTCCCGCCGCGAGCGCGAGTCGTCGTAGAAGCGCGGCTTGCTGAGCACGTCGACAGCGTAGATCCCCGGCCACAGCGGCGCCCCGGCCGGCGTGAACATCTCCTCGCCCATCGCGCGCAGGTACGCGAGGTCGTAAGGCACGCTGCTCACCTCGCATGGAACATCGACGGCGCGGCTGATCGACTCGAGCACGGAACGCCACGTGGAATCGAAGCCGCCGATGACATAGCTGCGGCCCGGCTCGCCGCGGTCGCCGGCGGCGAGGCAGGCGCGCGCCACGTCCGACGCGGCGATGAAGGTCTGCTCCGCGCGGCCGCCCAGCGGCAGCCAGACGCGGCCGCGGCTCATGTCCACAAGCAACCTGGGCAGCAGCCAGTCCTCGCCGACTCCGAACACGCGCGCCGGCCGCAGCACGACGACCTCCAGGTCGGAGGCCTCGCGCAGGAGCCACCTTTCTTCGAACAGCTTCAGCTTCTCGAAGGCGTGGACGGGCTTCAGGCTGCTTTTCTCGTTGATGCGCGTGTTGTGGTCTGGGCCGTAGACGTCAGCGGTGGAAACGAGCACCAGCCGGCGAACGCCCGCATGCCGTGCCGCGTCCAGGACTCGCACCAGCACTGGCGGCGGCTCCTTGCGAAATCGCAGTCGCCGGGCGGGCGACCACAAGTTGGCGCATATGTGGACGATCTCGACGCCGCTCATCGCGTCGCGAAGCGTCTCCTCGTCTGAATCCGCGCCCAGCTCGATGAGCGGCACCTCTGTCGCGAGTGTGTGCGACACCACGTCGCCGAGAAACTCCCCCGCGCCAATGACAAGCTGCATTGAAGCCGCCCGAGTCTAACTTTTGCGCCGGCGCTGCAGGCCGGACATGAGGGCGCGCCGAACGTTCTCGACCACCGCGGCCGCGCGCTGGCTCAGCGCCCACCACGCCGGCGGGTCAGGACGGATCGCCTGGCCGATCGAAACCTCGATCCGCCGGAACGGATAGAGGAAATTGGTCCCAGTCACCGAGACCGGGACCACCGGGACCCCCGCCTGCAACGCGAAGTAGCCGATGCCAACCTTCAGCTGCCGGATCGCGCGGCCGCGCGAGTAGCGGCCTTCGGGAAACATCAGCACCACGCCTTTGCGCTCGAGGATCTGATAGACCGTCCGCACGCCCGCCTCGTCGAGCTCGCCGCGCGCGGGTGAGATCGGAAAAACTCCGACGAGGGGCAGCAGCCGTCGCTTCCACGCGCGATTGAAGACGGTCTCGCGCTTGGCCATCGTGTAGGTGACCGGCGACTCCGGAAAGAACGGGATGATGAAGGCCGGGTCGTACCAGGCCTGATGGTTGGCCGCGATGAGGAACGGGGGCTGCGGGATGTTCTCGACCCCGGTCAGGCTGACGCGAAAGAGGGTGCGCACCAGCAGTAGAACGGTGCGGCGGATCCAGCGATACAGCCGCGACGGGTGCGTCGGGTCCGGGTGGACGAGCGGATCGAGCGGCGCGTCCACCAGCGCCCGGTACTCGGGGCTGGTGTACTGGCGAGGCTCTGGAGGTTCAGGAATCGAGGAAGCTGAGGAGCGCGCGGTTGAACTCGTCGGGGCGCTCGGCCTGGGGCGTGTGGCCGGCCCCTTCGATGATGGTCAACCGGCAGTCGGGAATCGCGGCATGCGCGCGGGTCGCATGGGAGATCGGAAACAGCGGGTCGTCGGCGCCCCAGATGATCTGCACCGGCAACTTCAGCTCACCCAGACGCGCAGACACATCGTGCTGGCCGCCGAACAGGGCCCGCGGATGGACCAGCGATCTGACCGTCGACAGGTACGCGTTGTGGAACCCGTCGGCCTCGTACATCTCGCGCAGGTTCTGGAGGTACGTGTCGTCGATCACCTTCTCGAGGTCCGTGCTGGAGTTGGCGAATCGACCGGCGACCCTGCGGATGGTCCGCGGAGGCGCCCACCGCAGCGCGCTGCGAGTGAAGCGCATGACGGCCTCGCCTACGCGGGGCACCGTAACCAGGCCGTACGCCATCTGGGCCATCTGCGGTCGCGGCCTCCCGAGCCCGAGCGCGTTGACGAGCACGAGCCGCTTCGCGAGGTGCGGCTTCTCGAGCGCTAACTCGAGCGCGACGCGCCCACCCAGCGACGCGCCGATGATGGCGGCGCTGCGCAGGCCACGGTTCTCCATGTAGCGCTCGATGAACCGCGCGAAGTAGCCGATCGTGTAGCGCACGCGCGGCTTCTCGGTGCGCCCGTAGCCCGGTAGGTCGGGCGCGTACACGCGATGCCTGGTCGCGGTGGGCTCGAGGTTGAAGCGCCACTCCATGTAGCCGGAAGAGCCGAGGCCGTGGATGAAAAGGACGGGGCGGCCGCGCCCGCCATGGAGCTGGTGGACGTTGAGATCCCCGAGCCGGATCATCCCCGACTGCAGCGTCATCGCCCCGGAAGTCTACGTGCCGGTTGCCGCAGCCCCTTCACCTCGGCCCCGCTGTCGAAGCGCGCCATCTTCGTGCCCTTGACGACCGTGACCGCGCCGGGGCCGGCGGCGCGCCAGCGCCCCTCGTGCCACAGCGCGGCGCTGCGCTCATCGACTCCGAGCAGCGTCAGGTCGGGCGCCGCCTCGTGCGCGGAGTCGATCCATTTGTGCCCGAAGGTGTCGTAATGCGGCAGCACGGCCGTGTGCGGAACCGCGCCCAGCGCCTCCATCGGGCGCCGGCGGAAACGATTTGGCCATGTCGCGCGCACGAGCGTGTGGCTGCACAGCGCCATTGAGCCTGCGGACGAGCCCGCCAGCACCGCGCCGGCGCGCCACGCGCCGAACATCGCGCGCCACACCAGCGAGTCGCGCAGCACCTGCGCGACGAGGCCTGGGTCGCCGCCGACGAGGTAGAAGAGCCCGCCGCGCGCAGCCTCGTCCGCCAGCGAAGCCTTCATCGCGTCGCTTCGTCTCAGCACCGGCAGCTCGCGCAGCGGCAAGCCCAAACTGGCGAACCACTCAGTGGCGTGCGCGACCGCGCGATCGGGTCCCTGGCGCGCCGCTGCGGTGGGCAACACATAGGCCGGTCCTGCACCCGCGGCCGCGACCATCAAGCGGTCCTGCTCTTCATTGCCGGGCTTGAACTCGTCCCCACCGACGAGCGCGAGCAGTCCCGGCATGTGACCTGAACGTATCTTATGGCGGTGTCTGACGCACCTCAGGTTCGCGTGCGCATCGCGCCGAGCCCGACCGGCTTCGCGCACCTGGGCACCGCGAGCACAACCCTGTACAACGTCCTCTTTGCGCGCGCGAACTCTGGCAGTTTCGCGCTTCGCATCGACGACACCGACGTCGAGCGCAATCGCGAGGAGTACGAGCGGCTGATCTACGAGGCCCTGCACTGGCTGGGCTTCGAGTGGGACGAGGGACCCGACAAGGGCGGCCCGTACGGACCGTATCGCCAGTCAGAGCGCCTCGACCAATATCGCGCGGCGGCGGCAAAGCTCATCGCCGAGTCGAAGGCGTACCGCTGCTACTGCACACCCGAGGAGCTCGACGCCGAGCGCAAGCAGGCGCAGGCCGAGCACCGTCCCTACGTCTACTCGCGGCGCTGCCTCACCACTCCACCCACCGATCGCACCGTCTTCACTGTTCGCTTCCACGTGCCCGGCGGCGAGGTGAAGTTCACCGACATGGTGCGCGGCGAGATGACCTTCGACTCGGACCTGTTCGGTGATTTCATCATCGTGAAGTCGGACGGATACCCGACCTACAACTTCGCCAGCCCCGTCGACGACGCGGCGATGCACATCACCCACGTGATCCGCGGCGAGGAGCACCTGCCCAACACGCCGTACCAGCTGCTGGTCATCGACGCGCTCGGCTACGAACGGCCGCAGGCGTTCGCGCACATGCCGCTGATCCTCGCGCCGGACGGCGGCAAGCTCTCCAAGCGCAAGCATCCTGAAGCCAACCTCATGCTCTACCGCGAGCAGGGTTACCTTCCCGAGGCGATGGTCAACTACCTCGCGCTGCTCGGGTGGAATCCGGGCACGGAGCGCGAGATCTTTACGCTGGACGAGCTGATCGCGGAGTTCTCATTCGACCGCGTGCAGCACGGCGGCGCGCGCTTCGACCGCAAGAAGCTCGACTGGATCAACGGCGAGTACATCCGCTCGCTGGACGACGACGACCTGACCGCGAGACTCAAGACCTTTCTTCCCGAGCTCGACGAGGCCACGATCAAGCGCGCGGCGCCTGCGCTGAAAACGCGCCTGCGCACGCTCGGCGAGGCGAAGGCGCTCCTCGAGTATCTGTGGAACGACCCGCCGGCGCCCGAGCTCTCGCCCGAGGACCGGCAACGCGTCAAGGCCGCGGCGGTCGCGCTCTCGCTCGTGCAGGAGTGGGAGCCCGCGCCCATCCACGACGTGCTGATGCAGGTCGTCGAGTCCTCGGGCCTCGGCCCCAACGCAACCTTCATGCCGATCCGGCTCGCGGTCACGGGCAAGAAGATCTCGCCGCCGATCGACTACACGCTCGCGCTTCTGTCGAAGGACGCGGCGATGGCGCGCGTCGCGCGAGCCATTCAGTAGGAAACTTGGTTCTCGCCATCACCATCGATCTCGAGCCAAACATCGCCCGCATCGGGCCGTTCCTCATCACGTGGCATGGCGTGTTCGCGGTGCTCGGCATCCTGGCCGCTGCGCGACTCGGGCTGTGGCTGGGCGAGAAGGACGGCATCGAGCCGCGCCGCGCGGCCGACAGCGTGGTGTGGATGGTGGCCGTCGGGCTGATCGGAGCTCGTCTTCTCTATGTGTGGGAGAACTGGCAGCTGTTCAGCAGCAACCCGCTGCGCATGTTCGCGCTTACCGAGGGCGGCATCAGCCAGTGGGGCGGCCTGTTCGGCGCCATGGTCGGCGCGTACATCTGGGCCAATCGGACGAAGACCTCACTGCGCAAGATGTTCGACGCCGGCGGGCCCGCGGCCATGATCGGGCTCGCCGTCGGGCGCATCGGCGACGTGATCAACGGCGAGCACCATGGCACTCCCACCACCGCGCCGTGGGGCGTGCAGTACGTGAACCCCGACACGCTGGGCGAGCCAGGCAAGGTTGTCCACCCCGAGGTGGCTTACGAGATGGTCCTCACGCTGGGCCTGCTGGCGGTGCTCCTTCCCTTTCATCGGCGCCTGAAGGGCAAGCTGCCTGACGGCGTGCTCGGCATTCTCTACTTCGGGCTGTACGCGCTCGGCCGCTTCTTCCTCAGCTTTTACCGGACCGACCCTTCGGTGTTCCTCGGGCTGCGCCAGGCGCAGATCGCATCGCTGGTGATGGTCGTAGCCGCCGTGGTCCTGATCCCGCTTCTCCTCTATCGAGCGCGTCGCGCAAGCGAACCGCGAGACGAGGAGCCTGCGGGTCGTGCTTGAAGTACACATGCACGTCCTGGTGTGAGGCGACCGCCGACCTCACGATCTCGATCCACCCCTCGAGCGAGCGCGCGTTGTAGCCGCGCCGCAGCCTGAAGTAGGCGAACGGCCCCAGCTCGACCAGCGGCGCCCGCGGCCATTTCTCCTCGTCGGTCACGACCATCGCGCCGCCGTGCCGTTTGATCGCTTCGTAGACAGAATCGTCGAACCACGACGCATGGCGGAACTCGCAAGCGGCGGGGCGGTCCAGCGCCTGGAGCAGGCCGTCCAGCAACCCGAGGTTGCGCTGTCGCACCGGTGGGAACTGCAGCAGCACAGGGCCAAGCCGGTCGCCCATCGTCGAGATGCGCTCTGTGAACAGGTGCGCCAGCCCGACGCGATCGAACGAATCCGCGGAGTAGGTCAGGCCGCGGTTCGCCTTCATGCAGAAGAGAAAGCCAGGTGGCGTGCCATCCCGCCATCTCTCCAGCGTGGTCGCCGGCGGCGTTCGGTAGAAGCTGCCGTTCAGCTCCACGCCGTTGAGCCGGCTCGCGTAGTGCTCGAGCATGCGGCTGGCGGGAAGATTCGCCGGGTAGAAGCCGCCCTTCCAGGTCGCGTAGCTGAACCCTGACGTGCCTGTGTAGAGCGTCGCCGGCCTATGCGGTGACGCGCTGCCGCATCACTCTCTCATGCAGCTGGCCGCAAGCGGCGTCAGCCTCGCGCCCGCGCGTGTCCCGAACCGTGACGTTGAGCCCGCCGTCGACGAGCCGCTGCCTGAACTGCCGGATCGCATCGCGGGATGGCGCGTGGTACGGCGTGTCGTCGACGGGGTTGAAAGGGATGAGGTTGACGTGCGCAAGCTTGCCCTTGAGCAGAGCGCTCAACTCCTTCGCGTCGCGCGGCGTGTCGTTGACGCCCGCGAGCATCACCCACTCGTAGCTGACCCTGCGTCCCGACGTCTTCGCGTAGCCCTGCGCCGCGCCGATGAGGTCGCGCAGCGGGTACTTGCGGTTGATCGGCACCAGCACGTCGCGCAGCTCGTCGCGCGCCGCGTGCAGCGAGACCGCCAGAGTCACGGGCAGCTTCTCTGACGAGAGCTGCTCGATGCGCGGGATGACGCCGCTGGTCGACAGGACGATGCGACGCGGGCTGATTCCGAGGCGCTCGGAGTCCGACATTCTTCGCACCGACTCGATGACCGCGTTGTAGTTGAGGAACGGCTCGCCCATGCCCATGAAGACGACATGCGACAGACGCCTGCCCTCGTCCGCCAGCAGCCGCGCCGACGCGACCGCCTGCTCCTCGATCTCGTGTGCGCCGAGGTTGCGGCCGAACGGAAACTTGCCGGTGGCGCAGAACGGACACCCGACAGGGCAGCCCGCCTGCGACGAGATGCACAGCGTGCTGCGATCCGCATAGCGCATCACCACAGCCTCGACCGTATGTCCGCCGTCGAGCTCGTACAGCGTTTTGGTGGTCAGGCCGCTGTCCGCGTCGGTCCGCGCGACGGGCTTGAGCGAGCTCACGCGAAACGATGCCTCGAGCTCGGCGCGGAGCGGCCGCGGCACGTCGCGCATCTCGTCGAACGTCGCGGCGCCGCGCGCGGCCCAGGCCAGCACCTGGCGGCGCCGGTATGGGGCCGCGTCGTGCTCGGCGAACCACTGGTCGAGCTCAACCGGCGGCACCGACAGCAGGGCCACCTTCTCTTCGGTCATCGCCGTCACGATACGGATTCGAAGATATCCTCGGGCTGCGCGTGCCGGATGCGCACCGAGCCCTCGTCGACCAGCTTCTGCAGATGCGCGCGCGTCGTCATCTCCGCCGCGCGCGTGAGCTCTTCGCCGAGCTCGGAGCCGTATACGCGCTTTGTCAGCTCGCTCAGCGTGCCCGCCCCGCGCGCGAGCGCCGCGCGCACCTGCGTCTCGCGGTCGAGGCGATGCGCGCGGTATTCCTCGAGCTTCGCGACCGCCTCGGTCACAGGGTCCCAGTGGCCCGGAAAGAGGATCGCGGGGTTGAGCGCGGCCAGTCGCGTCAGCGAACGCAGGTAAGCAGCCACGTCGCCCTCCGGGTAGGTGACCATCGAGCTGCCACGCCCAAGCACGAGATCGCCGGTGAACAGGGCACGGTCGGCGGGCAGCCAGAACGCCAGGTGGTCGGCGCTGTGGCCCGGCGTGTGCAGGGCGGTGATGTTCAGGTTGCCCGCCCGCACCACGTCCCCATCCGCGAGCTCGGGAAACCTGCGCACGGATGCGCGGTGCTTCGAGGCGACGCGCTCCGCCAGGGGCAGATGGTCAGGATGCGAGTGCGTCACGAGCACGACCGCGACGGTCGTTCCCTTCAGCGCACGGTCGATGGCCGCGAGATGCGCGTCATCGTCCGGGCCGGGGTCGATGACGACCGTCACCGCTCCGGCTTCGATGAGCCACGTGTTGGTGCCAGGCCCCGTGTAAGGGCCGGGATTCGGCGCGACCACGCGCCGTACTGACGACATGGGGTTAGCGGCCTGCGTAAGCCGGGAGGTACACGTCCGCGCACCCGTCGGAGCCCACGTCCAGCCAGCCGTTGAGGTGCGTGTCGACGATGAGGCGGATCAAGGGCTCGCCCATCTCGGGCACCGGCAGTGGCGCCGGCTCGGGATCCGAGCACACGCTCACCTTCCACCAGGCGCCGACCGCCTCCGCTGCCACCTGGAGGTTGCCGCCGCCAAGCCAGTCACGCAGCCGCGTGAAGGCCTCGACCAGCGCCGGCTCGGAGCCGAGCACCGCCGCATCGTCCGGCATGCGCCGCGTTGCGAAAGGCATCGCTCCGTTTAGCACG
Source organism: Chloroflexota bacterium (assembly GCA_005879985.1). Taxonomy (GTDB): domain Bacteria; phylum Chloroflexota; class Dormibacteria; order Dormibacterales; family Dormibacteraceae; genus CF-118. The sequence goes on from VBIA01000170.1 coordinate 10,247, forward strand.
GCCCCGAGCACTACGCCTCGCGGGCGCTCCTTGGGAGCGTTGGCGGCCGCTTCGAGCGCGGCGGCGCGGCGGCCCACCTCCTGCGCCTGCTCGAACACGGTCTCCAGGAGCTCGGGCCGGCCGAACGCGGCCTGTCGCGCCGACTCCTGGAGCGCCAGCACGGCGGATCGGAGCTTGTGCCCGAGGCGTCCGACCAGGTGCGTGCGCTCTTCCTCTGCGAGACGGGCACCTATCTCGGCGCTGCGCCGCGCGGCGGCGAGCCCGCCGTGCTCAGCCCATCCCACAAGACGTCCCCCGAGCGCGAGCGGCTCCCACGGTCCGCCAGGCGGCGGGAACGCAGCGTCGGCCGGCCCGTGCCGTTTGCGGTCGGGCACCGATTCCATGCCGCCGCCGACCCGCACCCACATCAGCGATGCGGTGCGGGTCGCCGTCACGTCTGAAATGCCGGCACCGTGAACTTGAAAGTTGTCCCTTCCCGATTGCTCGAGGCCACCCAGATGCGGCCCCCGAACGAGCGCTCCACGACCAGCCGGCACAGGTACAGTCCCAGGCCCAGGCCGCCTTGCGAGCGGTTGCGCCCCGCCGGCCCGGTTTTCTCGAACAGGTCCTGCAGGCTGCCAGGCGGAAGGCCGGATCCCCCGTCGGCGACCGTGATCTCGAGCCACCCCGGGTCGATGGCGCGGGCCTTCACCTTCACCTGGCCCGATGTGTACTCGAGCGCGTTGCCGATCAGGTTGGTCAGCACCTGAAGCAGGTGCGTCGGTTCGCAGTAAGCGCGAGGCAGGTCGCCGTGCAGCTTCACATCCACCGCATCGATCCGGTCTGCATAACGGTGGGCGAGCACAGTTATCACACCGTCCATCGCGGGCCTCAGCTCGATCGGCTCGGGGTTGGGCTCGAAGTGCTTGGTCTCGAGCTTGGCGATGATCAGCTGGCTCTCGACCAGGCTCAGCAGCCGGTCGGACGATTCGTACGCCTCCTGCAGCAGCTGGCGGCGGCCCTGGTTGTCGATGGTCTCGTCCCACTGCATGATGCCGGCGAGCGTCGTCTTCATCGCGGCCGCCGGGCTGCGCACCTCATGGCCGATGGCGCGGAGCATCAGGTCTTTCGCCTCCAGCGCGAGGCGCTGCGCGGTCACGTCCTCGTGCAGCGTGAGGATTCCGGCGGGCTCGCCCTCGAGGCCCGGGATCTCGACGCGCCGCACGTGGACGATGCGGTTCGGATTCTTCATGCGCAGCTCGGCTGTTCCTTCGGCCTCGCCGTCCTCGCTGCGCTCCGCGCCGGCGGACGCGTAGATCTCGGCGAGCGTCTGGCCCGGCATGTCCGCGGCCTTCAACCGGTAGATGGCCTCGACCTCCGGGTTCGCGTACACGATGCGGCCGTCGGCGTCCTCCAGCATCACGCCCACCGGCGAATGGCGGAGGATGGCCTGCATCATCCGGCGCTCGCGGTCGAGCTGGTCGACGAGCTCGAGCTGGCCCACGAGCACCCCGGCCTGGCCCGCGAGCACCCCGGCGAGCCTGCGTGTCTCGGACGCGCCGGCGGTCATGCGCGCCACGAGCAGCCCCGCGAGCCGCCCTTCCACCTGGATCGGAATCGCGAACGCGTCAGGTGGCGATCCAAGCAGATCGAGCAGCGCGCGCATGCGCCGGCTGCCCGTCGGGGAGACCAGGAGCCGCAGCAGCTCGGTGCTGTCGGTGACCGGGACCGCGGGCGGCTCGTCGCTGTCCGGCGAGCGGCGAACGAGGTGGCTGTCCTCGAGCAGCCACAGCGCGCCGTGCGTTGCGGCAAGGGCGCGCTCCACGAGGCGCCCCATCTCCGCCCGCGCTCGTTCGGGCTGCGTCGGGTCGAGCTCGGTGAACGCGGCCACCGCCTCGAGCGTGCGGATCCGGCCGCGCGTCTCGGCGACCAGTCGCGAGTTCTCGATGGCGACCGCGGCGTGGCGCGCGAAGTCGAGCGCGGCGGTGGTCGGCTCGGCCACCACTGTCGTGGCGTGGAGCGCACCGATCGCGCCGACCAGGCGGTCGCCGTACCAGAGCGGGATGAGGCTCCAGCCCTGCTCGCCCGCCGTGCCCGAAAGCACGCCCGTCGGTGCGTCGCGCCACGTCTCTTCCGAGTTCAGGCCCGCCCACGCGAGCACGCTCTCTGCCGCAGGATCGCCGCTGCCGCGCGTCGCGCTGATGCGACCCTCTGTGTCGAAGGCCCAGCACACGACCCCTGCGCTCTCGAGCATCGTGCGCGCCTGGTCGGCGATGTTCGCGACCACGCTCATCAGCTCGTGGCCTGCGAGCGCAGCCAGCTCCTGGATGCGCACCGACTGCGCGAGCGCGAGCTCGTTCGCGTGGTGCAGGCGCATGGTCCGCAGCGCGATGCCGACGACGGTCGCAGCGGCCTCGAGCAGTTTCAGATGGTCGAGCAGGAAGCGCCCGCCGTCGGTGCGGAGCGCCGCCATGCCGCCGACGACGCGTTCGCCCTGCATGATAGGCACCCACACGACGTGGCTCGGTGAGCGCGAGAAGATGAATTGGCCAACCGGGCCCCTCATCTCCTCCTCGTTCTCCAGCTCCGCCTCTGCGACCGTGCCGCCCGTCTCGATCAGCCGCCGGAAGAAGGGCGCGTCGGCCAGAGCGGCGGGACCGAGGTAGCCGGTCGGGGCGTCGCGCTCGCCGGTGAAGCCGACGACGTTGCCGGCGACGTCGAGGTACGCGAGCAGCATGTGCGAGGCCTCGATGTAGCGGCCAGCCGCGTCGAAGATCGCTTCCGCGAGCTGGCGCTCGTCAGAAGCGCGCGCCACCCCCAGCTCGAGCACGTGCAGGCGCTCGAGTCGCGCGCGCTCGGTCTGCGCCTGCGCGAAGTGCTCCGCGTTGGCAAGCGCCAGGGTCACGTGCGGCGCGAGGTCCTGCAGCAGCTGCACATGCCAGTCGCTGAACGCCTCCTCGTGATACGACTGCAGCGAGAGCATCGCGGTGATGCTGTCGCCGCTGACGACCGGCACCCACACAAACGATCGCGACACGTGCGGCTGCTCTCCAGGCGGACCTGACACGAAAACGGCCGCGCCGTGACCGACCGTCCAGCGCTCGCGCTCCAGCCCGCCGCGCTCGAACGAGCTCGCCCACGGAGAGTTGCGCACCAGCACCGGCCGGCCGGACTCGTACGCCTCGCGTGAGGGACCGGTGACGGCAAGCGCGACCGGAGGCACGATCTCCTCGACGCCGGCGACGTACTGGTAGCCCTCGGCGACCGGACCCTGCTGGGACTCGGTGATGCTGGCCAGGATGAAGCCGTCGAAGTCGAGGAACGCCGCCAGCTCCTCGCGCAGCGTGCGCATGATGGACCAGCGGTCGAGGCTCGACGCGAGGCGGCGGCCGATCGAGTTGACGAGCTCGAGCCTTCGCCGCTGCTCCTGGATGGCTTCGTAGCTGCGCGCGTTGCCGAGCGCCAGCGTCACCTCGTCGGCGACAAGCTCGAGGAACGCGGCCGTCGACTCCTCATAGGCGTACGACTCCCTGCTCGTGATGCCGAGGGCACCGCGCACCGAGCCGCCTTCTTTCAACGGTACCCACAGCTGCGATTCGGGCTCGTGGGTGATCAGGGCTTCGGCCGTGCTGATGACCTGTCGCGGCGGCGCCATCTGCGCCGCCCGCATGGCGATGAGCCGCGACGTCGGTGCGGCGTCGGACTGGACGTGAAAGAGCCGCGCTCGGTCGCTGCGCTCGGGCAGCAGCGACACCATCTTCAGCTCGTCCACCGGCAGCAGCTCTCTCAGCGTGGCACGCAGCGAGGACAGGATGCTCGCCTCGTCCAGGCTGGCGGCGATCGCACGGCCGATGGCGTTGAGGGCCTCGAGGCGGCGCGCCTGGTTGCGGGTCAGCTCGTTCAGGGAGGCGTTGGCGAGCACCACGCCAAGGCGGCGATGGATGCTCTCCAGGAACGAGATCTCGGAGGCCGGCACCCGCCGGTTGCGGTACGACTGGTAGATCACCGCGCCGATCAACCGGCCCTGGGACGACTGCACTCTGGGCCGCGTAGTTCGGCGCAAACACCGAGTCGCTGAGCGGGCGCCTGCGCAGGTCCTGCAGCACGCCGGAGTCGACGGGGACCGAGTGGTACCAGCCCTCGCGCTCCAACACGTGGAGCAGAACCACGTCGTATCCGAAGACCGGGTGCAGCCCCCGGTAGAGCACCTGAACGATGTCCGCCTCGGTTGCGCACGTGCTTAGCTCGTGCGTGAGCGCGGCGGGGCTCGAGCGGGGCGATACGTTCTTGGCCCGCTGGCCATTGGCAGCGGCGCCGTTCGACTTCGACTTCACGCGCGGCAGGTCAGCCTTGGCGGAGAGTCGCGCCGGTCTGTGCGCACGTCGTGCTGGAGTCGCCATGGGCACAGATATACTGCGCCTAGTGGCCCGCCCCCGAAGTTCCTTGCATCTTCGCGGCCGCGGCGGCCGAATCCCTCAGGTGAGGCGCTAGGGACCTCACTTGCCCTTCACCGCCCCCAAGCCAATCTCTCCAGCGCCGGACGACCTGCGGGGGGCGAAAGTGCTGGTGGTCGACGACGAGCGGTCGTGGCGCGTGATCCTCGAAACCGACCTGCGCATGATCGGCTACAAGGTCAGCATGGCCGAGGATGCCGACCAGGCGCTCGAGCGGGCTGGAGCGGAGAGCCCGGAGGTCGCGATCATTGACCTGATGCTGCCCGAGCCCATGGACGGCTGGGGGCTTCTGAACGCGCTGCGGACGCGCGGCCAGAAGCTGCCGGTGATCTTCTACACCGCGTACCCGGTCTTCCCGTCGGGCACGGACGATCCGGATGTCGTTGGTTACATGAGCAAGGCCGTCGACCGAGCCGACCTTTATGCCCTGCTCCCGGCGGCCATCCGGCGCTCACGCGAGCGCCGGTTGAACGGAAGCCCCTAGCTGGTTACCAGTACCACCCCAACCAGATGTCGAACCAGCCGGCGCCAGACGCGATCGCGAGCGTCGCGACAACCCCCAGCGCCAAGGCACCCCGGACAACCTTGACTTGCCACGTCATCGAATTCACCCCTTCGAAATTCCCGAAATAACCAGGCCCGGAAGTGAGTATGCTCCGGGACGGTCGAATTTAAGTATTTGCACCACGTGAATAATCGTTAAGATTCATGTAGGATGGCCTTGGAAAAACGCAGGGTAAGAGGTTCGACGCGCGGAACTCGGGAGGCGAGGCTTCCGCCCCTGCCCCCGGGGCTGGAGGTCTACCGGCCGCCTGAGGTCCTGGGGTCGGCCGTGCTGGTCGTGGAGGACGAGTCGGCGATGCAGCAGCAGCTGCGCATCGACCTCCAGGATCTCGGCTATCGCGCTCTGGTTTCCTCGTCTGCGCCCGACGCCATGGCGCTGCTCGAGCAGGAGCGCGTCGCCGGCATCCTGCTCGACCTCGTGCTCGATGAAGGCGAAGACTCGGGCTTCGATCTGCTGACGTGGATCCGCGGCCGTCATCCCGGGCTTCCGGTCATCGTGCTGTCCGCGGCGCAGGTCAACTCGGCCGCCATCCGCAAGGCCTACGAGCTGGGCGCCAGCTCGTATTTCGTGAAGGGCAACGTGCCGATGGCGCACATTTACTCCGACCTCGCCGCGCGTCTCATCGAGCGCGGCACCGGGCGGCCGGGGACGTACAACTTCGGACGCGTGGAGTTCGATCCGACGCGACGCACGGTCCGCACCGCGAGCGGCGAGGTAAGGCTCACGCCCCAGCAGCCGGCGCTGGTGCTGCACCTGGCGCAAGGCTCCAAGCCCGCCACCGCGCGCGACCTCATCGAGGCCGGGCTGTTCCGCACCGACGCCGCTCATTCCACCGTGCACTCCGCGATGCTCACCCTGCGCCGGCGTCTCGACGAGCTCGAGCCCGGGCTTGGCACCGGGTTGCTGCAAGCGTCGGCCCGCGGCTATAGCCTGGTTCGAGTCTGATGGCTGAAGAGAAGAAAGCGCTCCCCGCTCCGTCGAAATCCGTGATGGACGAGGTGGTGGAGCTCCGCCGCCATTTCCACCGCCATCCCGAGGTGAGCTTCAGCGAGCAGGAGACGAGCGTGAAGATCTCCGAACGGCTGCGCGAGCTGGGCCTCGAGGTGCAGCCGTGTCCTACTGAGACGGGCGCCGTCGCCGTGCTCGACACCGGCAGGCATGGCAAGACGGTGATGCTGCGCGCGGACATCGACGCGCTGCCGATCCTCGAAGAGTCAGGCGTCGAATTCCAGTCGGAGTCCGAGGGCCACATGCATGCGTGCGGCCACGACACCCACATCGCGATGATGCTCGGCACCGCGCGCACGCTGGTCGATCACATCTGGGACCTCAACGGCCGCTTCCTGTTCGTGTTCCAGCCGGCGGAAGAGATCGTGAGCGGTGCCAAGGCGATGATCGCCGGCGGGCTTCTCGAGTCGCACCACCCTGACGCGGTGCTGGGGCTGCACATCGCGAGCTTCATCGACTCGGGAACCATCGTCACCAAGCCGGGCCTGCTGTGGGCGGGTTCGGATGCATTCGAGATCGGCATCAAGGGACCGGGCGGCCACGGCGGCATGATGGGCCGCGCCGGCAACGTGCTTGCGGCGCAGGCCTTCTTGATCGAGCGGCTGCACACGGTCGTCGACGGGCTCGAGCACGAGGGCGCCGGCTGCCACACGACCGTCGGCAACGTGATGAGCGACGGCGCGTGGAACATCGTCCCGCGCGGCGTGCGCATCAAGGGCAGCGTGCGCACGTTCACAGCGCCGCTTCGGGAGGAAGCGCTCGGCCGGCTGGGCGACCTTCTCAAGGAAACGGACACGGAGTTCGAGGTGAGCTCGGAGATGCAGCTCGTCCACGGCACCGTGCCGCTGATGAACGAGCCAAACGTGACGCGGACGGTGATGGAGGTGGCGACCTCGATCGCCGGCGACAAGGCAAGCCTTCTCGGCAAGCCGCTCACCGTGAGTGACGACTTCGCCGAGTTCCTGACCCGCATCCCCGGCTGCTACTTCATGCTCGGCGCGCGGCCTGAGGGCGACAAGCCGCCGGCGCATCACTCGCCGGGATTCAAGATTGACGAGTCTGCGTTGCCGCTCGGTGTGAGCCTGCTGTAGGGGGCCGCGGCGCGAATCGCCGGCGGCTGAGCCGGTAACCCGTTGGTCATCCTCGGCCCGCTGATCCTTGGTTGCGTGGCGGGCGTGGCTCTGGGCGGCAAGCTCAGCAACTGGTCGATGATCAGACTGCGATGGCCGTGGGTGGTGATCCTGGCGATGCTGATCCGGGTCGCCGTGGCAGGAACTCCGCTGGGACGCGTCGACTGGCTTCGCTACGTGTACGTCGCCTCGCTCGTGGCGCTGATCGCGTGGACGATGTGGAATGTCGACAGGCTGTTTGGAATCTGGCTCGTGAGCATCGGGTCGACGATGAACCTCATCGTCATCGCGGCGAACGACTTCCGCATGCCGGTGGTCCAGTCAGCGGCCGGGCGGCTCGTGGAGGTCGGCCATCAAGGGCAGTACACGCTCATGGACTCGAGCACCAGGCTGCCCTGGCTCGCCGACTGGGTGCTGGTTCCCGGGTGGCTGGGCGGTGTGTTCAGCCCTGGCGACGCGTTGATCGGAGTCGGGCTCGGAGTCGTCGCCTTCGCGGTTACCAGGCATTCCCCAGAATCAGCTACTAAGCTGGACGCAACCAAAACCCGTGATTAGGGAGTAGCCCGCAGTGATCATCTTCTGGATCTTCACCCTGTTCGTCGGCGCCTCGGCGTTCAGCTTCGCCTACATCTACATGCAGTTCGATCTCGTCTCGTCGATCGCCTACGCGGTCATCGCCATGCTGTTCGCACGCGGCATTCTGAGCATCATCCGGCGCTGGCTCATCCTCCGCGAAAGCATCACTCCCGAGACCGATGTTCTCAAGCGAACTGTGGAGGTCAACAGAGCGATCTTCTGGCGGCGAGCCCTCTGGGTCCTGGCTGTGCCGGCGGTCTTCTTCTCAGTCATGTACTGGGTCTTCGGCCTTGTGCCCGAGGACGCGCTGGCGGTGCTTCCTCAGCTTCTGCAGGCGCTGTTCACGCAGATGATCTATCTGATCTTCCTGCTGGCCGCGAACTTCATGCTGTTCTTCGGCCCGTTCTACATCTACACGCGTATCGGCAAGACGATCCTGAACCCGGATGACGCACGGTTCGGAGTCAGCATCGACGACGTGCGCGGCCAGAAGTCGGCGGTGACCGAGATGCGGCGCATCCTCGAGCTTATCGAGCACGGCCGGCAGTACGTGAGAGCGGGTGGCAAGCGCGAGCGCGGTGTGCTGATGGTCGGACCGCCGGGAACAGGCAAGACCATGCTCGCCAAAGGCATCGCCTCATCGCTCAACGTGCCCATCTACATCGCCAACGGCGGCTCTTTCGCCGGCATGTTCCTCGGCATGGACGCGTTGAGCGTCTTCCTGATGGTCCGCGCGGCACGCAAGCGCGCGAAGACGTGGGGCGGCTGTGTCGTCTTCATCGACGAGATCGACGCCCTCGGCCAGCGCCGGTCGGGGATGGGCGGAATGATGGGCGGTATGGGCGGCATGATGGGAGGCGGGCAGCTCGGACTGAACATGCTGCTCGTGCTGATGGACGGCATTGACAATCCTGGAATGATCGTCCGGCAGCTCCGTGGATTGATAAACCTCACGCTCGACGGTCTGTTCATCCCGCGTAGGGTCGGCGCCAACGGCTCATCGATCACGCTCCGCATCCCGGCGCTCAGGGCGCCTAAGTACAACATCCTGTTCATCGGCGCCACCAACCGGCCCTCGGTGATCGACGAGGCGCTGCTGCGGCCCGGGCGGTTCGGCCGGCAGATCCAGTTCCGTCTGCCCGACCGCGAGGACCGCAAGGACATCGCTTCCCTCTACTTCGACAAGCACAAGCACGACCCTGCGCTCGACACGCCCGAGCGTCGCGATGAGTTCGCGCGGATCACCGAGGACTACTCGCCGGCCGACATCGAGCAGGTGCTGTCGCTGGCGCTGCTGTACGCGTTCAACGATGGGCGAGCGGCGCTCGAGTGGCGCGACATCCGCGAGGCCATGGCCAACGTGGCGGTTGGCCTCGCAATCCCGGTCGAGTACACCGAGCGGGACAAGATCGCCGTCGCGCGTCATGAGCTCGGTCATGCCATCGCCTCGCACTTCTTTGAGCCGGATCACGCTCACATCCGGCTGTCGATCCGCCGGCGCGCCACTCCTCGCGGCGAGATCGGCGGCCACCACCTGTCGATGCCGACCGAGGAACAGTTCATCCAGTTCCGATCGCAGCTGGCGGCGGACGTCCGCGCCGGGTTGGGCTCGCTTGCCTGTGAGCATGTGTTCTATGGCGAGGGCACCACTGGCGTGTTCGGTGACCTCACGAGCGCGACGCATATGGCCTGCCGAATGGTCGGCACCATCGGCATGGGCGCGGAAAACCTCAACCCCGAGCTGTCGCGGAAGGCGGCGAACATCGGTGAGCAGCTGATCTCCGTGGTCGAGATCCCGACCGGGCAGCACCAGGAAGGAACGTGGACGGCCGCCGTCCTCCACAACCCGCGCAGCCGGCGCACCGTGGCGCAGATCCTGGGCGCCGCGTACGTCGACGACTGGCGGCTCATGTACGTCAACAAGGACGCGATCGACCAGGCGGCCATGGCGCTGATGGCCCAGGGCGAGCTGATGGGCGACGAGATCGCCGGCCTCCTGGACTCGGTGGGCCTTCGCAAACCGACGGAGGCGGACCCGTACCCTCCCGACATGCCGGTCGTGCCGGACCAGCGGCCGCAGATCGCTGCCGTATCGGAGAGCGCCTGATCCGGCTGTTTGCCGCCGCGCTGGGAGCGCTGCTGCTGACGCTCCCGGCGCAATCCGTTCGAGCCCAGGATCCCTTCTCGCCTGTCAGCCCGCGCCATGAGGCGGCGCGCCTGATGACCGCCGAGCTGGCGATCACCGCTGCCCTCGCGCAGCGACAGCAGCTGCTGGGCGCTCCCGCGCCCTCATCGCTCATGGAGCGCGTGCGTTTCGACATGGCGCTGGCGGCCGCGGACTTCAACTACCGCACCGCGATCCGCCAGGAGGAGCTGCGCGTCTACGAGCTGGCGAGCTACGCGAGCGTGCAGGGCCAGGTCGTCCCGCTGCTGCCGAGATCAGTTTCGCAGCCGGTCTCTGATGCGATCGCGGGCCTGCACTCCCTTTACGCGCTCGCCGGCTTCGACCAGTACTACCTCGTGCACGCGCACTTCGTGTTCCCGTACGCGAGCGCCGCACCCGTGGATGCGCTGCGCGGCTACTACCTCGAGGCACAGCGCACGTACGGCGTGGACGCGAGCTACCTCGCCTCGATCAACTTCATCGAGAGCTCATTCGGCCGCAACAACGGCCCTTCATCAGCGGGGGCGCTGGGGCCGATGCAGTTCCTGCCCGGCACGTGGGCGAACTGGGGCCAGGGCGGCAACGTCAACGACCCGCACGACGCGATCATGGCCGCGGCGCGCTACCTCGTCCACTACGGCGCGCCGGGGGACATGCGGACGGCGATCTTCCACTACAACCTGGACTACGACTACGTCGACGCCATCGAGTTCTTCGCCCGCGCCATCCGTGACGACCCGGCCTGGCTCGACCGCCTTTACTACTGGAACACGTCCGGCTAATCCTCCCCACCCCTGGGGAGGTCGGCTCCGCGCAGCGCAGCCGGGTGGGGGCGTCAATCAGGGAACGTCCTTTAGAGTAGGTACTCATGGAGTACCGGATCGAACAGTTGGCCCGGGCCTCCGGTATGGCCGTCGACACGATCCGCTTCTACCAGGGCAAGGGCCTGCTCGACGCCCCGCGCCGCGAGGGCCGCGTCACGTGGTACGGCGAGAGCCACCTCGAGCGGCTGGGCCGCATCCGCGACCTCCAGCGCCGCGGCTTCACCCTCACCGTCATCCGGCGCTTCCTCGAAGGCGAGCTCGAGCCTTCTGACGAGTCGCTCGTCGCGGCCGTAACGCGGCCTGGCTCACCGCAGACCCTCACCCTCGACGAGCTGGCCGGGCGCAGCGGCGTGGCGGTGCCGCTGCTCAAGAACCTCGAGCAGGCCGGGCTGCTGGTGCCGGTCGAAGGCGGCGACGTGCCTCTCTACCCTGCCGACGATCTCGACGCCATCGCCGCCGGGATGAAGCTCATCGCTGCGGGCGTGCCCCTCGGCCCGCTCATCGAGCTGGCAAGCGAGTACGCGGACGCCACCGACCGCGTGGCCAGGCAGGCCGTCGACCTGTTCGACAGGCACGTGCGCGAGCGCATCCAGTCGGAAGGCGGGGAAACCGAGGCCGCCGAGCGCCGCCTGCTCGAGCTCTTCAACGAGCTGCTCGACGCGAGCGGCCTGCTGGTAAAGCATCACTTCCAGCGCACGCTGCTCCGCGCGGCGCGCGAGCACATCGAAAAGAAGTCATGAAGGTGGCGGTCACGTCCCTGAGCGTGCGCGAGCTCGAGCGCACGCCGGACCTGGTTGAGCTCGCGGGCGCGGCGCGCGATGCAGGACACGAGGTGCTGCTCATCGAGAGACCCATGCCTGATGCGGTAAGCGTCGTTGGAATCGGCACCGCTTACGAGATCGTTAGCGCGCCTGGCGGGGTCGCCCTCGAGGACGCGAGCGGCGCGGCCCTCGACCGCGAGGCAGGCCACGAGCGCGTGCAGGCAGCGGCTCGCATGTGGCGACGCTTGCGCGAGGTGCTGCGCGCGAACGACGCAGGCGCGCTGCCGCCCGGCGCAGGACCGATCGCCATCGGCGGCTTTGCGTATCGCACCGATCGCGATCCATCGGGTCCCTGGTCGGGCTTCCCATCGCTGCTGCTGCGCGTGCCCGCGCTCGCGGTGGCACGCGTACGCGGCCGCACCTTCATCACCTGCGCGACACCCGAAGCCGAGCAGCTCCTCGATGTCGAGCCGTCGGCAGCTCGCGCTCCCCTCGCACGAACTCTCGACGTGACGCCGGTGCGCAATCCCGTGGCGTGGGTCGCGGCCATCGAGTCCGCGGCGGCGCGGCTCCGCGCAGGTGAGGCGTCGAAGGTGGTCCTGGCACGCGAGGTGGTGGCGCGCGGCGACGGCGTGACGCCGGCCGGGATGGTCGCGCGATCGCTGCGGTCGGCCTATCCGTCGTGCTTCACGTACCTCATCACCGGCGCCGACGGCACTGCTTTCGCCGGCGCCTCACCGGAGCTGCTCGTCAGGCGCACCGGGTCGCACGCGCACGCGCAGCCGATGGCCGGCTCGGTCGCGCGCGGCGCCACCGAGGCGGAGGACGAGCGCCTCGCGGAGCAGCTGCGGTCGAGCCGCAAGGACGCCGCCGAGCACGACGTCGTGTCGCGCTTCGTGGTCGAAGCGCTGCGACCCTTCTCGCGCAGCGTGGCCGCGAGACCGCCGGAGGTCGTGCGCTTCACCAACATCCAGCACCTCGCGACCTCGGTTGACGCGGAGCTGTCCCCGCCGGCGGCCGACGCGCTCGACCTCGCGGCCGCCCTCCACCCCACCCCCGCCGTCGGCGGCTGGCCGCGCGACGCGGCCGACCGCATCATCGACGACCTCGAGTCGCTGGAGCGGGGCTGGTACGCGGGGGCGGTCGGTTGGACCGACGGCAACGGCGACGGCGAGTTCGCGGTCGCGCTGCGCTGCGGCCTGCTGTGGGAGGACGGCGCGCGCCTCTACGCAGGCGTCGGCGTGATGCCCGACTCGGATCCGGCGCGCGAGCTCGAAGAAACGGACCTGAAGTTCAAGGCGCTGCTTTCAGCGCTCACCTGATCCGACTATGTGCGAGTGCCGGCACTGGCGTGCCCGCAACCCTTAGACCGAGTGCGAGTGACGGCACTCGGCGTGGATCAGGCGCGGAGCGCCGAGGCGGCTGCCTCCCAGCACACGCGGTGCCCGTTGACGCTGTCCTCGCGCTTGTAGCGCACGACCACCATCGTCGACGTCTGCGCGCTCAGCGCATCGGTGATCGCCGGCTCGAGACCTGAGCGGTCGGTGACGGGACTGTAGACGAGCCCATAAAGCCTCGCGACCTGCGCGAAGTCGAGCCCCAGCGGCGTGGCGAAGATCTCCTCGAACACGTCGGTGTGCTGCGCCTGCGGCAGGAAGTTGAAGACGCCTCCCCCGTTGTTGTCGCAGCCAACGATCGTCGCCTTGATGCCGTGGCGGCGCAGCGACCACAGTCCGTTCATGTCGTGATAGACGGAAAGGTCGCCGAGCAGAAGCACGGTCTGGTTCGAAGAGCGCGCAGCGGCGATGCCGAGACCGGTCGAGACGAGTCCGTCGATTCCGCTGGCGCCGCGGTTGCCGTAGAACGTCTGGCCCCCTCGCGCGTAAGGCCAGAAGCTGTCCGCGGCTCGAATGGGCATGCTCGAGCCAACGAAAACCTGCGCTGTATCCGGCACTCTCGCCGCGAGCGCGCGCACGATGTGGCCCTCGTGCATCGGCGTAGACACCAGCGTCGCCGCGATCGCGGCGGTCGCCTTCTTGCCGGCGCTCACCCATTCGTCGCGCCATGCGCCGACGGCGGCCGCCGGAAGGCTCTCGATGAGCGGCTGCGGATCGCAGACCAGGACGTTGCTCGCGACCTGGTCCTCGTCGCGCCACATCCGGTCCGGATCGATGAGGAACGTCGGCGCGGCGGCGGCGGCGAGCCATGCATTCATCACCTTCGACGTTGGCGTGCCGCCGAGCCGGATGACAAGGTCCGGTCCGTGCTGCAGCGACCAGCCCGCGCGCAGCAGCGCCTCGTAGGACTCGATCGCGGTGCCTGACTCATGACGCCGCAGCTGCGAGCTCGGCTCAGCCAGCAGCGGCACGCCCAGGCGACTGAGGCCCGCCGCGAGCCTCGCACCGTCGCGCATCTCGCCGGCGACCACCAGCGGCCTTTTTGCATTCCGCAGCGCCGACGCGACGGAGGCGACCTGGTCCCCGGTCGGCACCAGCCGGCCGGCCGTCATCGACTGCGGCGACTCGCCGATAGGCGCCGGCACCTGCCCGGGCGGCGGCACCAGCGGCTCGCGAAACGGGAGGTTCAGGTGAACGGGTCCGTTTTGAGCCTCGGCGTACGCGCGCGCCGCGAGACGCCGCCACAGCCGCGCCGCGTTCGGGGCTTCGAACGGCGGGCCGGGGTCGAAGAACCAGCGCACCGCCGTGCCGAACAGCCGCTGCTGATCTATCGCCTGGTTGGCCCCGACGTCCCGCAGCTCGGGCGGCCGGTCCGCGGTGAGCACGATCAGCGGCGCGCGCGAGTGGAACGCCTCGACCACCGCAGCATGAAACTCAGCCGCGGCGGTGCCCGACGTCGAGAGCAGCACCACCGGCTTGCCCGTGGCCTTGGCGAGACCGACGCCGAAGAACGAGCCCGACCGCTCGTCGATCTGCACGAAGACGTTCGTCTTCGGATGCCGCTGCAGCGCCATCGCGATCGGCGCGGACCGCGAGCCCGGCGACACGCACGCGTACTCGACGCCCTGCACGGCGAGCTCGTCCACGAAGGTCGCCGCGAACGACTGCGCTACGTCCATAGGCTTATCTCGTGGACGAGACGGTGACGCTTCTGCACGGCTTCACTCTCAACGGCGCGAGCTGGGACGAGCTGGTCGCGAAGATGCCCGCGGGCTGGAAGTGGATCGCTCCCGACCTCCGCGGCCACGGCAGGGCCCCGTTCTCGCCCGCCACGATGGATGACTGCGCCGCCGACCTCATGGCGTTGTGGAACCACCTTGGAATCGAACGAAGCCACGTCGTCGGTTACTCGATGGGCGGCCGGCTCGCGCTGCACGTGGCGGTCAGACTACCCGAGCGAACTCGATCAGTGCTGACAATCGGCGCACACGCCGGGCTCGATGACGAAGCTCGCGCGAAGCGGCGCCAGGCCGATGAGGCGCTCGCTGAGCGAATCGAGCGCGAGGGCGTCGAGTCCTTCGTCCAGCACTGGGAATCGCTGCCCATGTTCGCCGGCATCAAGCGCCGCGGGCCTGATTTCGCGGCATGGCTCCACGGGCTGCGAACGGGCAACCAGGCCGACGGACTCGCCGCGTCTCTCAGGGGCATGGGCGCCGGCGCGATGGAGCCGTTGTGGGACGAGCTCGAGGCGATCGACCTCCCCTGCACCTTCGTGGCCGGCAAGGACGATGTGCCATTCGTGCAAGCGGCGGCGCGGCTCAACGAGACCGTCGGTCGCTCGCGCATCCGCAGCGTCGCCGGCAGCGGCCACTCGGTCCAGTTCGAGCAGCCCGATGCCACCGCTTCGATACTTGCCGATCACCTCGGGTGGGCGGCCACGGCCACCTCGAGCACGACCACGGCCTGAACACCCGCGGCGTACCGCGCCGCGCCGAGCCGCTCCTGGTCGAGCATGCCGCCGCGCGCGACCGGCCGCAGCACGAACCTGTTCACCTTGGCTCGCTGCAGGATCGATTCGACCTCGCGCGCGACATCCTGTGGGCGAATCGCCGTGATGAGCGCGTCCATCAGATGACCAGCCCGACCGTGAGCAGCAGCGCGAAGGCGAGCTCGGCCGCGGCCATCCGCTTCAGCGCGGCCACCAGCCTGGGCGGCGACGTCGTGGCGAAGGCGGTGCGCACGGGCACCGCTGCAATGGGGATCGCGAAGTGCACGGCCATGACCGTGACCGGGGCGAGGTGCGACATGAAGACGACGATCGGAATCGCGAACGCGGCCGCGGCGAGAACCGCAAGGAGATACAGGGTGCGCTGCCGCCCGATCAGCGTCGCCAGCGTCCGCTTGCCGGCGGCGGCGTCGCTCTCCATGTCGCGCAGGTTGTTCAGCACCAGGATCGCGCTGGCGAGGAAGCCCATGGAGCATCCGAAGAGAATCGCGAGCGGTGTTATCCGCAGCGACTCGACGTACACCGTCCCGCACGTCGCCACCAGCCCGAAGAACACGAACACGAACAGCTCGCCCAGGCCGAGGTAGCCGTACGGCCTGGGGCCGCCCGTGTAGAGCCAGCCCGCCGCCAGGCACGCGGCGCCCGCGATAAGGAGCCGCCAGTCGGTGGCGAGGCTCAGCACGACGCCCACCAACGCAGCCACGCCGAATGCGCCGATTGCCGCCCATCTCACTTGCCCGGGCGGCACTACGCCGGACGAAGCCGCCCGCACCGGCCCGACGCGCGCCGGCGAATCAGCGCCGCGGCGGTGGTCGGAGTAGTCGTTCGCCAAGTTGACCCCGAGCTGCATGCAGACCGCGACCACCAGAGCGCCCAGACCCGCGAGCGGCCGGATGCTTCCTTGATGTATCGCGATCGCTGTGCCCGCCAGCACCGGCGCCACGGAAGCGGCCAGCGTCGCCGGGCGAATGGCGGACCACCAGACCGCGCGAGGCGTCAGCGTGCTCGTGGCGACAGCCATCTATGGACGCTTCGGAAATTTCTTGAAGTCGGGTTTCCGTTTCTGGACATACGCGTCGCGCCCCTCCTGCGCCTCCTCACTGAGGTAGTACAGGAGCGTGGCGTCACCGGCGAGCTGCTGGATGCCCGCGAGCCCATCATCGGCGGCGTTGAAGCCCGCCTTCAGCAGGCGCAGGGCGAGCGGGCTGAGCTCGAGCATGCGCCGGCACCACGCGACCGTTTCCTCTTCGAGCTTGTCGAGCGGCACGACCTTGTTGACCAAACCCATGTCGAACGCCTGCTGCGCGTCGTACTGCTCGCACAGGAACCAGATCTCGCGCGCTTTCTTCTGCCCAACGATGCGCGCGAGCAAGCCCGCGCCGTAGCCGCCGTCGAAGCTGCCGACGCGCGGCCCGGTCTGACCGAAGCGCGCGTTGTCGGCGGCGATCGTCAGGTCGCACACGATGTGAAGCACGTGCCCGCCGCCGATCGCGTAGCCCGCCACCATCGCCACCACCGGCTTGGGCAGGCGGCGGATCTGGACCTGCAGGTCGAGCACGTTGAGGCGGCCGACGCCCTTGGGGTCGATGTAGCCGTCATCGCCTCGAATGCGCTGGTCGCCTCCCGAGCAGAAGGCCTCGGTGCCCGCGCCTGTGAGGATGACCACACCAATCGACGGGTCGTTGCGCGCCGCCTCGAATGCGGCTGACATCTCCGTCACCGTGGTCGGCTGGAACGCGTTGCGGACCTCCGGCCGGTTGATCGTGATCTTGGCGATCCCGTCCCAGGTCTCGTAGAGGATGTCCTCGTACTGGCCGGCCCTGACCCACCCGCTCTGACGCCGTGCCTGATCTTTCAAGCTCACACTCCTAGAGCGATCGCTAGCACTATTCGAATCGTAGACGAATCAGGCGCGGCGGGTCGGCTTCTTCCTCGGAAACAGGCGGACGATCTTGGCGTAGTCGTCGGGCGTGTCGATGTCGTCCGGCCTGCCCTGGGCCGGCACCACGTCGAGCAGCTCGGGATGCGCTTCGAAGAGCTGCCTCGCCCCCGAGTCACCCTCCAGCTGCTCGAGCTCGGGCCACAGCTCGCGCGCCAGCACGACCGGCGGTGTCCACCTCGGCTTTGGCGTTGAGGAGGCCATGGCGACAGCGGGCCGCGATCCTTCGCGCCGCCAGGAGCGCAGCAGTGCGGCCACCGTGCGCGACCCGACCAGCGGCTGGTCACCGAGGACGATGAGCGCCCCTTCCATGTCGGAGCGCAATCCGGCGAGCCCGCGCCGCAGGGACGTCGACATGCCTTGCGCCGCGTCGGGGTTGTAGATGAGCTCGGCGGCCCCATCGACGGCGCTCGCGACATCCTTCGACGCGTAAACGACCACCACCTGGTGGCAGCCGCCGTTGGAAGCGGCCTCGATCGCATGCCTCACCATCGGCTGGCCGTCGAAGTCCAGCAGCAGCTTCTCGGTGCCGCCCATGCGAGAGCTCGAGCCTGCGGCGAGCACCACAGCGCCGACCGGCAGCAGCGATGCGGCCAGGCGCTCGCTCGAAGGTCGCGCCGCGCGGATCCACTCCACCTCGGCCGCGGCCTCGGTGGCGGCCTTGGCGAAATCGTGCAGGCGCGCGCTGTCGGCGTCGACGGCGATGACCTTGCGTCCCGCGAGCGCCGATAAGTCGGGTATCGCGTCGGGCACGCCCACGACCGCGAGCGTCGCGCAATCAGGTCGCGACGCGACATGCTGCAGGGCCGGCACCACGTCGCGTCCGCGGACGACCACGCTGTGTGGACCGTCGGGCTCGCGGTACGTGCGCCCACGGATGGGCACCTCGAGGTCGCTCATTACGAAGACGGGCACACATTCAGCATGCCACGGTGCGCCGGTAGTCTTGACGGGATGCCGATCCTTGGGGCGCATATCGATTCTTCGGGCGGCCTGCATCACGCGTTCGAGCGCGCAAAGGCCATGGATGCCGAGGCAATTCAGTGCCATCCGACGCCGCCCGGCTTCTGGGGCTCACCGAAGCTCGACGAGACACGCATCGCGACCTTCAAGGAGGCGGCCGACAAGTACGGCCATCCGCCCTTCTACTTTCACGCCGTTTACCTGATCAACCTCGCCGGCGACGACCCGACCCTGCGGCAGCGCTCCGAAAGCACCCTTACCGGTTACCTGAGAGCCGCGGATGAGCTGGGCATCGACGGCGTGATCTTCCACACCGGCTCGCACAAGGGGGCCGGCTTCGAGAAGACGCTGCCCACGATCATCGGCCACCTGCAGAAGGTGCTCGAGCGCGCGGATCCGAAGCGCGCGCGCTTGCTCATCGAGAACAACGCGGGGCTCGGCGGATGCGTGGGCGCGCGCTTCGAAGAGATCGCGACGATGATGGCGAAGCTGAAGGACAAGCGCGTCGGCGTGTGCTTCGACACATGTCATGCCTTCGCGTCGGGCTACGACGAACGCAGCGCCGAGACCGTGAGCCAGACCATCGACGAGCTCGACAAGGTCGTTGGCTTGAAGAACGTCGACGTCGTCCACTGCAACGACTCCGTCACCGGGCTCGGCTCCAACCGCGACCGCCACGCCAACATCGGCGCTGGACAGATCGGCGACGAGGGCTTTCGCGCCCTGCTGCACGAGCCGCGGCTCGAGCGCCTGCCCTTCATCCTCGAGGTCCCAGGCGCTGGCGAGGGACCGGACGCCGAGCAGCTCGCCACCCTGCGCAGGCTCGCCGCGAGCTAGCCGGCGTCGGCGCCGGCCGGGCGCTCCGCGCGGCCGGTGTTAGCGACCGGCTCGACCAGCGCCGGGTTCCATCGCGGCGGGCGCCGGCCGGCGAGGCCTGCCACGATCCAGACCCTCCTGGCCAGCTTCGGCAGCCACCAGCGGAGCACAGGGCCCCCGCCGTCGACCAGCCTGTGGTTCTCCATCTCGCGCTGCAGGTCCTGCAGATGCCTCCAGGCCATCTCCTCGTTGAAGGACTCGTTCACCACTCGACCTCCTTAACCCTCGTAATCCCTATGTCGGTTATTATAACCGGTGTATGCGCAACACTAGTTCACGTACGATGAGATTCTTCTGATGGCGGACAGGGAGACGGCCACCGGCCCGATCGGGCTGGTCCAGGCCTTCGTCAACAGCGTCGATCTCGAGGATGGTCCCGAGACGCTGACGACACCCGAGGCGCTCGGCTCCTGGCTGTCCGACCACGGCCTGATGCCGGCCGGAGCGGCCTCCGACCAGGACGACCTGCGGCATGCGGTCGCGCTGCGAGAGGCGCTGCGGGGCATCATCGGCGCCAACTCGGGCGCCGCCGTCTACCCCGTCGACGTGGCCACGCTCAACGAGGCGGCGGCGGCCAGCAAGCTTCGGGCACGATTCGGCTCGGACGGAAGGGCACGCCTCGAGCCGGATGTCAGCGGCGTGACAGGGGCGCTCGGCCGGATCGTCGCCGCCGCATTCGCAGGCATGGCTGACGAGGACTGGAGCCGGCTCAAGCTGTGCGGCTCGCATACGTGCCGCTGGGCGTTCTTTGACCGGTCGCGCAACCACTCGAGTCGCTGGTGCACGATGGCCGCCTGCGGCAACCGCGCGAAGGCCCGGCGCTTCCGCGCGCAGGCCAGGAAGGCCTAAGCCCGGGCCGCCTTCACCTCGCGCATCCCGGCGCCCGTGCCGGCGAAGCGCACCGCGGTGAGCTCGGCCAGGATGCCGAGCGCCGTCTCCTCCGCCCCACGGCTGCCGAGGTCCAGGCCGATCGGTCCGTGCACGCGCGCGATCTCCTCTTCGGTGAAACCTTCCTTGCGCAGGGCATCGAAGCGGTTGGCGTTTGTCTTGCGGCTGCCGATCGCGCCGATGTAGCCGACGTCCTTCTTCAGCACCGACCGGAGCGCGGGCAGGTCGAACTTCGGATCGTGGGTCAGGATCACGATGTACGTCGATCGGTCCAGCATCAGATTGCGCAGCCCCTCGTCGGGCCACGACACGAGCAGCTCGTCGGCCTCAGGAAACCTCTCGCGCGTTGCGAACTTGGCGCGCGCGTCGATGACGGTCACGCGGTAGCCCATCACCTTTGCGAGCCGGTGCAGCGGGATCGCGATGTGAATCGCGCCCACGATGATCAGGTGCGCGGGGCGGCGGAACGGTTCGATGAACCAGTCGCCGTCGCGTCGCGCGAGCTCGGTGCCCGGCGGCGTGCCCACGACCAGCTGCGACTCGCCTGTGACCAGGTTCGTGCGCAGCGTCGCCGGCTCGTCCTTATCGAGCATGCCAATCAAGTTCTTCTGCACCGCGTCGAGCGGCTGCACGAAAACCTCGATGTGCCCGCCGCAGGCGAGCCCGACCTCGAAGGCCACATCGTCGGCAACGCCGAAAGCCGCGATCTTCGGCTCGCCCGACTTCAGGACCTTCTGCGCCTCCTCGAAGACGGCGCCCTCGATGCACCCGTTCGAGACCGAGCCGGCCATCTTGCCCGAGCGCGTCACCGCCATCCTCGAGCCGAGTGGCCGCGGGCTCGAGCCCCACGTCTCCACCACCGTGGCAAGCGCGATCTGCTCACCCGCCTCGTTCCACGCGCGCAGCTCGTCCAGGATCTCCCGCATGTTGCGTACCTACTTATACGCGGGGCGGCGACCAAGCCCGGCCAGCAGCCGGCCCAGGTCGTCAAGGGCCTGCACGTTGTGGGCGGCCAGGAAGTCGTCGCAGTACGGAAGCGCGGCCGCCATGCCGCGCGTCAGCGGCTCGTAGCCCTCGCTGCCGATAAGCGGGTTCAGCCAGATGAGGCGGTGCGATGAGCGGTGGAGATGGTCGAGCTCGGCCGCAAGCTGCGCGGGGTCGCCACGATCCCAGCCGTCGCTGACGATGATCACCACCGCGCCGTGTCCGAGCACGCGGCGAGCCCACTTGCGATTGAAGTCGCCGAGCGCGGTGCCGATGCGCGTGCCGCCGCTGAAGTCGTGCACGCCCTTGGTGACCGAGTCCAGCACCTTGTCGACGTCGCGCTGGCGCAGCAGCCGCGTGATACGCGTGAGCCGGGTCGAGAAGACGAACGCCTCGAGATCCTCGCGGCGCGCCACCGCGTAGGCAAAGATCATCAGCAACCGCGAGTAGCGCTCCATCGATCCGCTGACGTCGCAGATGAGCACCAGCGGCCGGCGCCGCATCGAAGGACGGCGCCGGAACAGCTTCATCAGCTCTCCGCTCGACCGGATCGCGTGCCTCGCCGATCGCCGTAGGTCGATGCGTCCCGCCCGCGCCGGGCGCATGCGACGAGTGCGCCGCTCGGCCACGCGCCACGCCGCCTGCTCGAGCAGCCGGCGGACCTGCTCCGTCTCCAGCCACGTCATCTCGTCGAAGTCCTTGTGCCGCAGCAGCTCCTCGGCGCTGTAGCCGCTCGAGCTGGTCGGGACCTCGCGCGGATTCTGCTCGCGGTTCATCTGCGAGGCGTTGAGCCCCAGCACCGACGACCAGGCCTTGGCGCGCTCCGGCGACATCGGCAGCGCCCGGCTCCGAACCGGTATCACGCCCGCCGTGATGCGTGGATCGGGCGGCGCCCAGAAGATGTCGAATGCGGCCTCGAAGGTCGGGATGTCCTCCTTGCGGCTGACGAACACAGTGCGCAGCGCGCTGCGGAAGTCCACCTCGCGCTTCATGTCGATGTGGACGAGCGCGCGAGTCGCGTCGGTCAGCCGGCGCGGACCTGCCTCCAGGCCTGCGTCGTGCAACAGCCTCGCGAAGGCGCCGAGCCGGGGGAGCAGGTCCGGGCGGAGCGAGGCCTCCTCAGGCACGCTTGGCCTGCTCGACCAGGGCAGGCACCTTCTCGCGAACCTTCTCCAGGTCTTCCTGGTACTTGAGGGCCGCGCCAAGCGTGGCGTCAACGAGCGAGGTGTCGATCGAGCGCGCGCCGAGCGCGGCAAGCGAGCGCGCCCAGTCCAGCGTCTCGGCGACACCGGGCACCTTGTACAGGTCCATCCCGCGCAGACCCTGCACCAGCGCGGCCACCTCTCGCGCCAGACCGTCGGCAGCTTCCGGAGCGCGGGCGCGCACGATCTCTACCTCTTTCTCGAGGTCCGGGTAGTCGATCCAGTGGTACAGGCAGCGCCGCTTCAGCGCGTCGTGCACCTCACGGGTGCGGTTCGACGTGATGACCACAAACGGCGGCTTCTTGGCCTTGATGGTCCCGATCTCGGGAATCGAAACCTGGAAGTCCGACAGCAGCTCGAGCAGGAACGCCTCGAACTCTTCGTCGGACCTGTCGATCTCGTCGATCAGCAGGACGGGCGGCGTCTCATCGGTGTTGTCGATCGCGTCCAGCAACGGCCGCCGCAGCAGGAACTCGGGACTGAAGATCTCCCGTTCCGCCAGCCGGCGGTCCTCGCTCTCGTTGAGCAGCCGGATGTGGAGCAGCTGGCGCGGGTAGTTCCATTCATAGACCGCGTGCGCGAGGTCGATGCCCTCGTAGCACTGCAGACGGATCAGCCGCGCGCCGAGCACGTCGGCCATGACCTTGGCCGCCTCGGTCTTGCCGACCCCGGCCTCGCCCTCGATGAACAGCGGTTTTTCGAGCTTCAGGGCGAGGTAGATGGAAGTCGCCAGCGCCCGGTCGCCGATGTACCGCCGCTCGCGCAGACGCGCCTCGACGTCGTCGATGGTTGCCGGACTGGCAGTATTCACCTGCAAAAGACTACCGCCCGACAACGCTGAGCTAGTCGTACGCCGGGTTGTCGGCGGTCGCGCCATACGTGTAGTCGCCGGCGTAGTTCGTCCAGGCCGACGACTGGATGCTGCAGCTGACGCTGAACTTCTGGCCGTGAGGACGGTCGGGCTGGATGGTCGCCTTGCAGCTGCCGAGGGAGCTCTGGTTGGCAGCAGTAAGGACAAACGTGACGGTCGAGGGTGCCGGCGCGCCGTTGAGGCCGCCTGTGTTCTCGACATCCGCGGAGAGGACACAGGGGTCACCGCAGGATCGGGCGCTGACCTCCTGCTGATGGACGGCGTCCACCTCGTAGCGAGGCGGCCATGTGGTCGGGTCGTCGAAATCGAAGACGTTGGCCGGCGCCGCCAGCGCGAAGTCCTTGTTGTAGTTCGTGTACTTCATGTCGACCTTCGAAATACCCTGCACGGTCTTGGCGTTGGCCGACCGCAGCCGGACCAGCCGGTAAGGCGAGTCCTCGGTGATGTTCAGGATGAAGTCGCTCAGCGTCAGCTCGGCCGTGTTCTGGCCGTCGACCATGACATCGTCGGTTCGCTTGGTGGCGATGGTGCTGAGGAAGTTCGTCTTGACCTTGTTGGCATCGGTGATCGCGCTGGTGTCAACCGGCTGCGCGTCCTTGGACGTGTACCAGCGATCACCCACGACCCTCGCCAGCTGCTGAGCCTCGGTCGGATCGGTGATCTGGCTTTCAAGGTATCCAGAGCCTTTGAAGTAGATCTTGCCGTTGATCTGCAGCGCTTCGTAGCTCAGCGAGCCCTGCGTGACCTGGACGTCCTCGGTCGTGGGCGC
>VBIA01000070.1 GCA_005879985.1 Chloroflexota bacterium
GTGAACGCCCAGGTTTCCGAGGAGCTCGGTGGGGCGGAGGGCGGCGCCGACCCGGTGCAGTCCGCCGCTGCTGCCGGCATCAGCACGCTTATCGGTGCGATGGTCCCCGTGATCCCCTTCTTCTTTCTGCGCGGCACCACCGGGGTGGTCGTGGCCTTTGTCGTGTCGCTGCTGGCGCACTTTCTGGTCGGCGCGGCCAAGTCGCTGTTCACTTTGCGCGCCTGGTGGGCGGCGGGCCTGGAGATGACGCTCGCGGGCGTGATCGTCGGCGGAATCACCTACTCGCTGGGCTTGCTGATCAAAGTCGGAGGGTGAAATAGCGGCAGCGGCGGTGCTTTTGTAGTTCCCGTGGACTACGGCCGGGAGATCCAGTTCGGCGTCTTTGTGACCCCGGCCACGATGAACCCGACGAGGGCGCTGGATGTCGCATCCATCGCTGACGAGGTGGGGTTCGACCTCATCGGGGTGCAGGACCACCCGTACCAGTGGCGTTTCTTCGACACCATGACCCTGCTGACCGCGATGGCGATGCGCACGCATCGCCTCACGCTGTTTCCCGACGTTGCCAGCCTGCCCATGCGTGCGCCGGCGGTCCTGGCCAAAGCCGCGGCGTCGCTCGACGTGCTCAGCGGCGGCCGCTTCGAGCTCGGGCTCGGCGCCGGCGGGTTCTGGGAGGCGATCAAGGCCATGGGAGGGTCGGTGCGCACGCCGGGCGAGTCGGTGTCGGCGCTCGAGGAGGCGATCCACGTCACGCGCCTGATGTGGAGCGGCGAGCGCAACCTCAAGTTCGACGGTCGCTTCTATCAACTGTCTGGTGTGAACGCCGGGCCGAAACCTGCGCACGACATGGGCATCTGGCTCGGCGCGTACAGGCCGCGGATGCTTGCCATCACCGGCCGCCTCGCCGACGGCTGGGTCCCATCGCTGGGCTACGTGAAGCCCGACGATCTGACTGCCGCCAACCAGCGCATCGACGGCGCAGCGCGCGCCGCCGGCCGTGACCCCAAATCCATCCGCCGCGTCCTCAACTACGGATATCCCATCGACGTCGACGCCGCGGACACGCTGGCCGCGCTCGTGCTCGAACACGGGATGGACAGCTTCCTCGTCAGCGAGGACGGCGACGAGCCGCGCGAGCACCTCAGCCGGTTCATGAGCGAGGTCGCGCCGCGCGTGCGCGAGAAGGTGGCCGAGGCGCGTGAATCACGCTGACCTGGTGGCGCTGCTGAAACCAGGAATCCCTCTCCCGCAAGCGGGAGAGGGTAGGGTGAGGGTGGTCTGGGCGGACCTGGGCGCGGGCGAGGGCGCATTCACGCTCGCTCTTGCCGACCTGCTCGGCCCTGGCGCGCACATCACGGCTATTGACAAGGACGCAGGGGCGCTGGGCGCCATCGGCCACGGCATCGAGACGCGCGTCGCGGATTTCACCAGGCCGCTGGACCTGCACGACCTCGACGGGATCGTCATGGCCAACTCGCTTCATTTCGTCCGGAACAAAGCTCCGGTGCTGGAGTCGGTGCGAGACATGCTCCGCCCCGGCGGGCGGCTGATCGTTGTGGAGTACTCGACGGACCGCGGCAACCCGTGGGTTCCGCATCCGTTCTCCTATCAGAGCTGGGCGCGGATGGCCGAGGCGGCCGGGCTGCAGGGGACCGAGCAGCTGCACTCGATCCCCAGCCGCTACTTCGGGTCTATGTACTCTGCCCTTTCCCTCTCCCCAAGGGGAGAGGGTCAGGGTGAGGGCCCTAGAAGACCTGCGACGTAGATGAGGGCTGCGCCGGCGATGTCGCGCCGTGACCGTGCCGACGCCGCCACCAGCGGCCGATCATCACGCGATTCCCTCCCGAGCGCCCGCCGCCGCCACCGCCGGGGTTGAAGCGCTTGGTCACGCCTCCGAGCTTCGTGCCCCACGTGACGTACTTGTGAAAGCGCTCCTCGGCCTCTTGCGCGATGCCGATGCGCTGCCCGCGGGTCTCCTCGCGGAACCGGGCGATGCGGCCTGCGGCCGCGCCCTCCTTCTCCTCGGAGCTGCTGGTGGCGGGGAGATCCTTCTCCGGCAGCGCCCCGACGACCACGATCTGGTCGTCCTCGATCGTGATCTCCACCCCCGAGAACCAGCCGTCCGGGAGCCTTCCGGCAAACCAACCCTTGATCGAACCGAACTCTTTGTCATCCATGGATGGCATGATAGGCATTACATGATTACATTGCAACAAGTCCTCCCGACTTGTGGGGAGGCCAGGCGGGGGCGTCGTCCGGGCTAGTGGGTTTGGAGCCCACTTGTGCCACACGGTAAAGTCCTAACCCCATGGGAATGATGCCTCCGGGCACGCACGGGCCCGTGATCTGGTGGGGCGGGTGGGGAGGACGCCGGCGCAAGCCCGAGACGGGCCCGGCCAACAGCGGCCTCACCGGCGACCCGACGCTGGAGCCGCCGCAGCTGCCCGAGGGTCCGAAAGACCTGCGCGGCCGCTGGGAGACCTTCAAGCAGGCCGTGACAGGAACCACGGCAGCGCTGCCGCAGGTCCTGCGTCTGGTGTGGGAGGCGAGCCGCCCGACCACCATCGGGCTATTCATCACGACCGCGCTCGCCGGCCTCGTTCCGACAGCCTCGGTCGGCCTCACGCTGATGCTGACCAACGCGGTCAAGGAAGGCATCGACGTTCATCAGAACCACCTGGCCGACCGCCTCGTTCTTTCGAACCTGGGTGTCCCGTGGCTCCCGCACCTGACGTTTTCGGTGCTCGGAATGATCGTTTTCCTGGCGATCCTGCAGTTCGTGATATTCGCCGTGAGCGCGCTGCTGAACACGCTGCGAAACATCAGCCAGCAGCTGTTGCAGAACTCGGTGTCGATGCGCATCCAGCTCATGGTCATGGAGAAGGCGGCGTCGTTGGACCTGCCGTTCTACGAGGACGCCGCCTCTTACGACCTGCTGCGCCGCGCGCAGAACGACTCGATTAACCGGCCGGTGCTGATGATCGCCACGGCGTTCGGCCTTTTCCAGACGATGCTGACGTTCGTCACCATGGTCGCGGTGCTGGTCGCCGTCAGTCCGATACTCGCCCTGCTCGCGCTGTTGTCGCCCATCCCCGCGTTCATCGTCGACACGCGATACGGATGGCGCGGCTACAACATCGCCCGCTGGGGCTCGCGTCTGTTGCGGCGCATGACCTATCTCGTCTCGCTGGTCACCACCGATACCTTCGCCAAAGAGGTGAAGCTGTTCGGCCTCGGCCACTACTTCATCGACCGCTACCGGCTGATTGCGAAGGTCTTCTACGACACGCAGCGCTCGCAGCTCGTGCGGCGGTACATGACCGGTTTCGCGCTCGGCAACGTAAGCACGATCGTCGCCTCGTTCACGTACCTCTACATCGCGGTGCAGGCGATAGCCGGCCGGTTGACGATTGGCGCGCTCGTCGCCTACGCGCAGGCCGCGACGCAGGTGCAGAACTCGATCCAGAGCATCCTCGGCGGCTTCACCGGGATGTACGAGCACAACCTTTACCTCAACAACCTCACCGAGTTGATGAACAGACAGCCGGTCATGGCGGTTAAGAAGGCGCCCGCTGCAGTACCGCAGCCGCTGCGTGGCGAGATCACGTTCGAGAATGTCAGCTTCGCGTACCCCGGCTCCGAGAGCCAAGCGCTGAGCGACCTGTCGTTCACGATCACACCGGGCGAGACGCTGGCGGTAGTCGGCCGCAATGGCGCCGGCAAGACCACTCTTTTCAAGCTCATCTGCCGGCTCTACGACCCCACCGCAGGCCGCATCCTCATCGATCGCATCGACATCCGAGACTTCGAGCCCGATGAGCTCCGCGCGCACATCGGCGCGATGTTCCAGGACTACGTCGACTACCAGGCGACCGCCGCGGAAAACATTGGGCTGGGCAACGTACCGCAGCTCACAAACCGCGAGGCAGTGATGAGCGCCAGCAGGCAGGCGGGCTCGGACGAACTCATTGCTAACCTTCCCGACGGCTACGACACAGCGCTTGGCAAGTGGTTCGACGCCGGCGTCAACCTGTCCGGGGGTGAGTGGCAGAAGGTCGCCCTGGCGCGCGCGTTCATGCGCGAGGAGGCGCGCATCCTGCTACTCGACGAGCCGACCTCGGCGCTCGACGCGCAGGCCGAGTACGACCTGTTCGAGCGCCTGCGTTCGCTGACCCACGGACGCACGGCGGTGTACATCTCGCACCGCTTCTCGACTGTCCGCCGCGCCGACCGGATTGTCTTCCTGGAGCATGGGCGGCTGGTCGAGGAGGGCACGCACCACGAGCTGATGCGGCTGAATGGTCGCTACGCGCGGCTGTTCCGCATGCAGGCCGCGGCGTACACCGGTGAGGACGTCGAGCCGGAGGACGTGCCGGAAGTCGAAGACGTGACCGCCCGCCCAGCCTGAGAACTCAAGCAGTTCCTCCCCCGCTTGCGGGAGTGGGTAGGGTGAGGGTCGCCATCGGGGTCGCGCTCGGCGCGGCCGCAGCGGCCGCCTACCTCATCGGCTCGGGCCGCGTGTTCGGGTACGACTCCGCCGTGACATTCGCGAACTTCATCGCCACACCGAACCTGCTCGACGCGTTTGCGATCCATTCGCAGCAGGCGACGATCCCGCTGGCGCAGATCGCCGGCAACGATCACGTGCTCGTGTCGCTGTGGAGCCATTTGATTTACTCGCTGACCGGAACGCGGAGCGAGGTGGTCTATCGACTGCTGCCGGCGATCGCGGCCGGCGCCACAGCCGGTGTGACGGCGGCGGTGCTGGTCGAGCGCTTCGGAGTCGCGGCCGGTGTCAGCGCGGGGCTCTACGTCGCCACCAACCCGATGTTCGTCGAGAACAGCCGCGACCTGCGAGGCTACAGCGTCGCGACGCTGTTCGGGCTGCTCGCGACGATCGTCTTCTTCGGCAAGTGGACGCGGTGGCGGCTGGTCCTGTACGGCGTGCTGCTCGGCCTGGCCATCGCTGCCCATGCATACGCGGGCCTCGTGCTGGTCGCCCACCTGCTCTGGATCGTCGCGCGCCGCTCGTGGGGCGACCTGCCGCGGCTTGCGCCCGCGTGGGCCCTTGCCGTGGCCATCGCCGTCGCCGCCAACGGCTACATCCTGTGGGTCGACGTCACCCAGCACGGCTTTCTCCCGAAGCAGTTCACCGACCGGTTCCCGCTGTGGGCGCTGCGTCGAGAGCGGTTCGTGTGGGTTGCGCTCGCGCTTGTGATCGCCACGGCTGCGGCGCTGTGGCTCGTCATCGAGCCGTACTACCTGTATCCGCGCTTCTTCATCTTTGTCATCCCAGGCGTCGCCTACCTGATCGCCGGCGCGGTCAAACGCTGGAAGGTGCTTGCGCCAGTCGTGATGCTGGGCGCGGTCGCGGCCGCGGTCTCGCAGGTGCCCGGCTACACGGACGACCCGCTCGCCTTGCGCCAGGCGGCCGCGGCAGTGCAGCAGGGCGATGCCGCCGGCAAGCGGGTGTGCCTGATCCACAGCGACGAGCAGGTGCTCGGGGCGTACCGGGCGAGCGGTTTCACGGTCGTGACCGACGCGTCGCAGCTCGCGTCATGCGACGAGGTGGTGGTCGTCAGCTGGGCGATCGAGATCCCGGTGCGGGACGAGGCTGCCGCGCAGTTCCAGAAGCGGACGGTGCTGCCGGCCGAGTACCCGACGGTGGTACTGGAGAAGTAGTAGATCCCCCTCTCCCTCAGGGAGAGGGTAGGGTGAGGGTTTAGCGGATGGGCATCGCCGTCGGCTGGAGCACCCGCACGGCCCGGCCACGCATCCGGTCGCAGCGCCAGCAGAAGACGACCGCGTCAATGCCTCCAGGCAAGATGCCTGGGATCAGAGTCTCACGCTCCCGACGATGGAACAGCCAGCAGACTATGAACCCCATTGAGTCGAGGAAACGTATCACCTCATGCCCGACAATTCCACGCCGAAGCCGTTAAGACTTTGACGATTGGGCCTGATCGACCTTCGCGGCGAGTATGAAGTCGTTCTCCGTGAGCCCGCCGGCGGCGTGGGTCCATAGCTGGACGGTCAGGTAGCCCCAGCCGAGACTCAGGTCGGGATGGTGGCCTTCCTCCTCGGCGATGGCGGCGATACGGTTCACCAGGTCGACGCCGGGCATGAAACCCTTGAACTTATACGTACGGGTGAGCACCGGGTGGCCGTCGACCTGCGTGACCTGCCAGCTCGGAACCTCGGCCTTCAGGGCCTCGAGGGCCACCTGCTCCAGCTGCGGCGTGCCCGGTTCGCAGCGGACGCAACGGCGCTCGGTCAGAGGGGTCGCCATGGATCCATCCTAGGCCCGGGTAAAATTGGTTGCCCATTCGGGCGGCTAGCTCAGTGGGAGAGCGCTTGCTTCACACGCAAGAGGTCATTGGTTCAAACCCAATGCCGCCCACCAATCGCG
>VBIA01000001.1 GCA_005879985.1 Chloroflexota bacterium
TCATCATGGCGAAGTCGCCCATGTAGACCTCGGACTCCTTGATCTCCCCCGTCTCCTTGATGGTCAGGCGGGTCTTGATCCGCAGCGGCGCGGCGTAGGTCATGTCGCGGTTCCGGCACTCCTCGACCGAGAACTTCGGCTGGCCGAACTCGTAGTCAAGGAACTTCAGCTCGAAGTTCTTTCCGGTGTAGTCGGTGATCGGGTTGATTTCGTCGAAGAGCTCGCGGAGGCCCTCGTTCTTGAACCAGTTGAACGACTCCACCTGGGTGGCGATCAGGTCCTTCAGCTCCACCAGGTTGGGGATGCGGCCATAGCTGAGACGCGCGGGGGCTCTCATCTCTGAGATCATTCGTTGCTCCTTAAGGCAAAAAAGGGCGCGCTCAAGAAATAGGCAAGATGAGCGGCCGGGCGTGCACGAACGGCCAGTATACAACGGACGGGCGTCTCTGTGGGACGCGAAAACGCGACCAGTCGAGCCGACTGGCTGGATTCGGCCGAATATAGCACGAAAGAATCAAAGGCACCCTCTCCCGCTTGCGGGAGAGGGATCAGGGGTGAGGGGGAATGCCCGACTGGGCGAGCCTGAGAGCGGAATTCCCCCTCCTGGACCGCTACGTCTATGTCGGTGGCCTGGGCACGCTCGCTTCCGGCCTGCCCCTCCCGCCCGGCCGGGACAAGGTCCTGATCGGCGCCCTGGGCTTCCCTTCACCCACGCGAGCGCGAGCGGCGCTGCGGGATCGTCACGCTCGAGCATGGGATGGATCTGGTGCTCCAGCACGTGGCGGCCAGGAAATAGCGGCCAGGGCGTTCTCTAGAGATGGCACGCGACACCGCGATGGCCGCGGCGAACCTCGGGCTGCCCGCCACGGTCGCCGCCTGCCTGTTCGACCTGGACGGCGTGCTGACCCGGACCGCGGAACAGCACGCTCGGGCCTGGAAGCAGGTCTTCGAGGAGCGCGGGATTCCGTTTGACGCGGTGGCCGATTACGACGCCTACGTCGACGGCAAGCCGAGGGTCGACGGCGTGCGATCGTTCCTCTCGGCCCGGCACATCGACGCCCCGCCGGAGCTCGTCGACCAGATCGCAGCGCGCAAGGACGAGATCTTCACTGAGATCATTCATCGGGACGGCGTGCGCACGTACGAAGGCTCGGTCCGCTACGTGCAGGCCGCGAGGGAGGCCGGACTGCGGCTGGCGGTCGTCACGTCCAGCAAGCACTGCACCCAGGTTCTCCGGGCCGCCGGTCTGGACGGCCGCTTCGACGCGCAGGTGGACGGCAACGTCATCGACGAGCGGCACCTCCCCGGCAAGCCGGCCCCTGACACATACATCGAGGCCGGACGAATGCTTGGCGTCGAGCCTGAGGCAGCGGCGGTCTACGAGGACGCGCTGGCCGGAGTCGAGGCCGGGCGCGCCGGCCGGTTCGGGCTGGTGGTGGGAGTCGACCGCGTCGGACAGGCGGATGCCTTGCGACAGCACGGCGCCGACGTCGTCGTCTCGGACCTCGCCGAGCTGATGCGGCGGCGCCGCTCATGATCACCAATAAGTGCTTCGACTGCGAGCAGTGGAGCGTCCACGAGACGCGTCTGGACCTCGACCTCCTGGGCCAGACCGAGTCCATCTTTGCTCTGTCCAACGGGCACATCGGCTGGCGGGCGAACCTCGACGAAGGCGAGCCTCACGTGATCTCGGGCTCGTACCTGAATGCCTTCTACGAGGCGGTGCCTCTCCCCTACGCCGAAACTGCTTACGGCTACCCCGAGGCGGGGCAGTCGATCGTCAACGTGACGAACGGCAAGATCATCCGGCTGCTGGTCGACGACGAACCCTTCGACGTGCGGTACGGCAAGGTGCTGTCGCACGAGCGCGTTCTCGACCTGCGGACCGGAGTGCTGGAGCGGACCGTGCTGTGGGAGTCGCCCGCGCACCGGACAGTGCGAGTGCGCAGCCGGCGCCTGGTCTCGCTGGTGCACCGGGCGCTGGCTGCGGTCGACTACGAGGTCGAGCCGGTCGACGGGCCCGCGGACGTCGTGCTGCAGTCGGAGCTGGTCGCCAACGAGCCACCGGACACCGCGGTGAAGCGCCAGGACCCGCGCGCCGCACAGGAGCTGGAGTCGCCGCTGGTGCCGGGCTACCACGGCCAGCAAAAGCTGCGCGCCATGCTCGTGCATTCGACCCGGGTGTCGAAGCTGCGCATGGCCGCGGCCATGGACCACCAGGTGCGCGGGCCGCGCAGCACCCACGAGGCGATGGAGACCGACGAGGACCATGCGCGCCTGACGATCACCGCCCAGCTCCGCCCGGGCAGCCCGCTGCGCGTGGTCAAATTCGTGGCCTACGCGTGGTCGAGCCTGCGCTCGGCGCCTGCGCTGCGCGCGCAGGTCGGCGGCGCCCTGGCCACGGCTCTCGCCCACGGCTGGGACGGCCTGGCGGCTGGCCAGCGCGAGTACCTCAAAGAGTTCTGGGGCCGGGCGGATGTGGAGCTCGACGGCGATCCCGAGGTGCAGCAGGCGATCCGGTTCGCGATGTTCCACGTCCTGCAGTCGTCGGCGCGGGCAGAGCAGCGCGCGATCCCGGCCAAGGGGCTGACAGGGCCGGGTTACGACGGGCACACCTTCTGGGACACGGAGACATTCGTGCTGCCGCTGCTCACGTACACGGTCCCGGAGGCGGCTGCCGACATCCTGCGCTGGCGGTTCGAGATCATCGACCAGGCGCGGCGCCGCGCACGCGACCTCGGCCTCCAGGGCGCGGCGTTTCCATGGCGCACGATCCACGGCGAGGAGTGCTCTGGCTACTGGCCCGCGTCGACCGCGGCGTTCCACGTCAACGCCGACATTGCGGATGGTGTGCAGCGCTATGTCAGCGCCACCGATGACAGAAAGTTCGAGGCCGATCACGGGGCCGAGCTGCTCATCGAGACCGCCCGTCTGTGGGCATCACTCGGGCATTACGACCGCGCGGGCCGCTTTCGCATCGATGGCGTGACCGGGCCCGATGAGTACAGCGCGCTCGCAGACAACAACGTCTACACGAACCTGATGGCTCAGCGGAACCTGGAGGCGGGCGCGGACGCGGCGCACCGCCAGCGGCGCGTTGCCCGCCGCCTCAAGGTCACCCGTGAAGAGATCGATCGGTGGCGACACGCGGCGGCCGCGATGTTCATCCCCTACAACGACGCGCTGCGCGTCCACGAACAGGCAAGCCAGTTCACCGAGCACGAGCGCTGGGACTTCAGCCGGTGCACGCCCCACCAGTACCCACTCTTTCTGCATTTCCCGTACTTCGACCTGTACCGCAAGCAGGTCGTGAAGCAGGCGGACCTCGTGCTCGCCATGCACCTGCGCGGCGATGCGTTCACCGCCGCGGCAAAGGCGCGAAATTTCGCCTATTACGAGCCCATCACTGTGCGCGACTCGTCGCTCTCTTCCTGCACGCAGTCAGTGATCGCTGCCGAGGTGGGCCACCTGCAGCTGGCGCATGACTACCTCGGAGAGGCCGCGCTGATGGACCTCAACGACCTCGAGCACAACGTGCGCGAGGGCGTGCACATGGGCTCGCTTGCCGGAGCGTGGCACGCTGCCGTCGCCGGCTTTGGCGGCATGCGCCACCACGGCGAGTCGCTGGGGTTTGCCCCGCGCCTGCCGGCCGGCATCAACCGGCTGACGTTTCGCATGGTCTTCCTGGGCCGGAGGATCAAGGTCAGCTTCGACCATCGAGAAGCGAGGTACACGCTGCTCAGCGGCCGGCCGCTGGAGTGCATGCATCACGGCGAGGCGATGCGGCTGACGACCCGTCGCACGACGGTGAGAGCGATCCCGCAGATCCGGCCGGGGAAAGAGCCCGAACAGCCGCCGGGCCGGGCGCCGGCGCGCAGGTTGCTGCGGCGCGGGGGCCAGGCAGCACCCCGCCGGCTCAGACGCGGTCAGCGCGCCGTCGGCGAGGATCGGCTCGCCGGCCGGCAGGCCGCGGCCAAGGCGCCAAGGCGGCGAAGCCGGCTTTGAGCCGGCACACGCCCCCTCCCCTGCCCCCTCCCCACCTGTGGGGAGGGCTTTGTACTACTTCAGTTCGGCTGTGGCCCCCGCTTCCTTCAGGCGGGCGACTGCCTTCTCGGCGTCGGCCTTGCTCACGTTCTCGAGCACGGGCTTCGGCGCGGCGTCGACCAGGTCCTTGGCCTCCTTGAGGCCAAGCTGGGTGAGCTCGCGCACGGCCTTGATCACGTTGATCTTGCTCTCGCCGATGGCGGTCAGAGTGACCGTGAACTCGGTCTGCTCCTCTTCCGCCGCCGCGTCACCGCCGGCTGCCGGAGCCGCGGCCGCGACCGCGACCGGGGCCGCCGCCTTGATGCCGAACTCGTCCTCGATGGCCTTAACGGCCTCGACCACATCGAGGATGCTCCATTCCTTGAGCGCCTCGACGAAATCCTTCGGGGTGATCTTGGTAGCCATGATTACGCCGCCTCCAATCTTTCTTTGTATGCGTTCAGCACTCCGACGAGCTGCTGCACAGGGGTTTGCATGATTCCGAGAAGCTGGCCGACCGGGGACTGAAGCGTGCCCAGGAGCTGGGCGATGAGCGACTCGCGGGACGGCAGGTCGGCCAGCTGCTTGACCTGCTCCGACGAGAACACCCTTCCTTCCACCAGGCCGCCGACGACCTCGAGCTTCAGCCTGGTGGCGCGGACGAACTCGTTGATGAGCTTGGCGGGGACGCCGAGGTCGGCGTAGCCGAAGGCGATCGCGACCGGGCCCTTCAGCTCCGACTGGAGCGCCGGCACGCCCGCAGCCTCGGCCGCGCGCCGCGCCAGCGTGTTCTTGACCACGCGGTACTCGACCTCGCCGCCGCGCAGGCGGGTGCGCAGGTCCTGCAGCTGGCTGACAGTCAGGCCGCGGTAATCCGTCAGG
>VBIA01000002.1 GCA_005879985.1 Chloroflexota bacterium
GTCGCCGAACTGGATCGAGGGTACCGCCGGTCATCCGGACACCTCCTGGTCAATTTCCGAGCAAGTAGGTGTAGAGCCTATCCCTCGGCCTGGTCGGACAGACCTGACAACAGACCGCCTGAGCGCGGTCAGCTTGGCGCAGTACTTCCTCGACACCGCGCCTGGTTGGATCTAGATCGGCTCTGTCCCTACGTCGCCTTCCGGGGCGCGGGTTGCACCATCCATCGCATCACCGCATGCTGCCGGCAGTACAGGAGGTCGCGACGCGCGCGACCTCCCGTTTTGCCAATTCAGTCCGCGAACACTCCGTTCTGGACGCGACCCAGCTGCGCGAAGGCGCTGGTCGTGCCCGACGGGTTCGACACAAATCGGAAACCAAGGCTGTTGGAGGCTGACCACGTCATCGTGGCGCTGGTCGTCACCAGTTGACCGGTTGAACCTGGCGTGTTGTCAACCGGACCTGTGCTCGTGGCGGGACCAGTCCATTTGACGTCGAACCTGCAGCTCGCGTCAGTTGACACTGGGTCTTCGAATCGGAAGAGAGCGTTGGGAATGTCGAAGTAGTCCTGAAGAGCAAGGTTGGCCATGCTCATGCTTGCCCTGCCCGTCCCAAGTTCGATTGGGCCCAGCGTTGGGTTGGGCACTGTCCAGAACAGCCCACCCGGGTAGGGATCTATGCCCGGGTCAAAATCGTGGACCTGGGTCGAGAAAGTCGTGAAGTCATACTGACCTCTGTAGAGGTCCAATCAAACGAAGCCGAACGTTCCTTTGTGGACCGCTCCATCCTGACCCACGTAAACGCCGCTCATGAACCGCATGTCCGTGTCGAAGAGAAGGGTCTCCGTGGTTCCGTCTGGGTTCGTGCCTGTGCCGGTGCCCTGAACGTCAGCGACTCCCACAAAGCCGTTGAAGTCGCCGATCGACGAGGGATCGATACCTGGGCCAAAAAAGGTCACGTGGAACGTGTCGAAGACCGTATTGGGCGTTGGCTTCGGGGCGGAGCTGGAGGGCTTGGCCGCAAGCACACTGGTCGGTAGAAGACTGACGCCCATCGCCGCGCCGGCCACGCTCGCCATCGATCCCATGAACGCCCTGCGTGAAAGCGCATGCCGAGCGTGATGCGCGCCGAGCTCGGTCGGCGCACGGACGGGCCACTTAGTTGGCTCGAGAACGAACGGTCTCATTGCACCACCTCCTGTCGCAGAAGAAAGGACGAACGACGTTCGCCGCCGATCTTAGGTCCAACCCGGACAATCTGTCCATGGGACCTATGTCCACCGCGCGCCGCCAACAATTCCGATCACTCATCGTGACTCGGCGTCGACACCCGGCGTTGATACTGATGTGTTCAAGATGACCGGCCGAATGCGCTCAGTCCGCTGGGTCAAGGTGGGGGCAATCGCGCTCCCTCTGGTCTTGGTCATGGCATGCGGCAGGGTCTCGGAGACCGTCGGCCCGGGGGCGACCCCGAACCCTGCCGGCCACCTGGCCGTGGCAAGCGACTCTGACAACGGCAAGACGGTGAACCTTCGCATTGGGGATCGGCTTGAGGTACGCCTGACCAGCACGTACTGGACCATTGCCGGGAGCAGCAACCAGCAAGTGCTGAAGGCGGTTGGCCCGGTTCAGGTGTCGCCTCAGTCGAGCGGCTGCGTGCCGGGTGGCGGGTGCGGAACCGTCGTGGCGATCTTTGATGTAGTCGGCACCGGCTCTGCCCAGGTCACGGCGTCTCGCACGAGCTGCGGTGAGGCGATGGGATGCACCGGCGACCAGGGGTCTTTTCGGGTGACCGTGCAGGCTTCGGCCTAGGACCTGCCGCTCAAGAATTTCTTTTCTTGACGGCGCCACCCGGCGGTGCTATACGTCGCTTGCGCCACGTGCTGCCCGGTGAGATTCCGGGGCGGGTGGCACACGAGAGGAGTGGGTCGTCATGAGTGGTTCCCTGCACGTGATCTGCGCGCGCGCGTCCGCGGCACTCCTGGCCAGCTTCAGCCTCCTGGCGTGGTCTGCCCAGCTTCCCGCGGCGGTCGTGCATGCTCAAAGCCCAGCACCGATAGCGCCGATCACGGGACCCCCGGGATACGCCATGGCCGAGCCGGTGGCGAGTCAGAGCACGAGGGCTGCGGTCATCAACGCGAGCTACACGCACACCCCGGCGCCCAACGGCGGGAACGACTTGCCCGCTGGCAGCGGCCAGGTGATGACGAGCACCACGATCTACTACGACTTCTGGTTGCCGACGGGGCAGACCTACGAGGGCAGCGCCTCGGGCGATACCAACTACGAGAACCTGCTGATCCAGTGGGCGCAAGACCTTGGGTCCAACCAGTACCACAACCTGATCACGCAGTACACCGGCACCAACGGCACGGCTGGGAACAGCGTCACCTATGGCGGGTCATGGGTGGACACAGGCACCGCCTACCCGCACGCCGGCACGACCGCGGATCCCCTCCAGGACAGCGACATCCGGACTGAGGTCACGAACGCCGTCACGACGAACAGCTGGACCGAGGACGTCAACCACATCGTGGCGGCTTCAACGACGGCGGCAACGACATCCCGTACGCGTTCATGGCGTTCGACAACTTCGTGCATCAGGCCGGGAAGACGTGCGTGGCCGGCCTGACGGGAAGTGACACGGACCCCAACCGTGGCAACTACCCCAACAACGACCAGAGCGCGGACGCCGAGATCAACACCCTCTCGCACGAGGTCATCGAAGCCGAGACCGATCCTCACCCGAACGACACCTGGACTGGCCCGCTCGGTGAGATCGGGGACGCATGCAACTTCAACTTCGCGCCGCGCAATGACATCGGCGCCGACGTCTACATGAACGGACACGGGTACATCGTTCAGCAGGAGTGGAGCAACGCGGTCCACACGTGCGCGATCGACCTGCCCACCAACGGCTTCTGCTCCGGCTCGGTGAGCAGCGTCTGCTCACCCACCGTGGCCTTCGCGAAGTCGGTCGACAACGCCACGCCGAAGGTGACCCGACCGATCAACTACACCATCACTCTGAACAACACCAGCGACAGCGGCGCGGGGTCCAACCTGAGCGTCACTGACACGGTGCCCGCCGGATACGTCATCACCAACTTGAGTGCACCGAGCAGCACGTCGGCATCCAACACCAGCAGCTCGATCACGGTCGGGTACGACACCCTTCCGGTGCATCAGAGCCGAACCATCACGGTCACCGCCACCGTGCCGGTTCAGCCCGGAACCCTCGCCACCAACTGCGGAAACCTTGCGCTCCAGGATCTTCTCCAGAACGCGCTCAGCCCGCTGACGACGAGCCCATGCGCCTCGACAACGCCGGTCAAGATTCCGACCTCACTCACATTCCTGGGAGCGTCCAAGGGCGACTTCAACGACTCGGTCACTCTTTCGGCGACGCTCACCGATGACATGAGCGCGGGCATCAACAGCGAGACTGTCTCTTTCTCGCTGAACGGGACCGACAACTGCTCGAACGCGACGGACTCCAGCGGCAACGTGTCCTGCCCCGTCACGCCGAGCGAGGCGGCCGGCCCATACACGGTGGTTGCCAGCTTCGGCGGAGACTCGCAGTACGGGAGCAGCTCGTCATCCGCAACCTTCACCGTGTTGCTCGAGGAGGCGTCCATCACCTCGAGCGCAAGCCAGCAGCTGATCCAGCAGGGTGCTCCCGTGACGCTGTCTGCGCTTCTGACAGACCCTGACGGTGGGGCGCCCATCGCTAGTAAGTCGGTGACCATCACGCTCGGCAGCGGCGGCGGCTCGCAGAGCTGCACCGCTACGACCACAGGCGCGGGAGTGGCCACCTGCACGATTGGCCTGGTGACCGTTGCGCAGGGTCCGCAGATCATCACCGACGCCTTCGCCGGCGACGCGTACTACGTGCCCGCAAGCAACATCCAGAGCGCTCTCATCTACGCCTACCCCCAGGGCGGCGACTTCGCAATCGGCAACCTGAGCACCGCTGGCACGGTCCATTTCTGGGGCTCGCAGTGGTCCGCCACCAACTCGCTGAGCGGTGGTGGGGCGCCGAGCGCCTTCAAGGGATTCGAAAACGGCACCCTGACGCCGACGTGTGGCTCCACCATCTGGGCCACGGTGGGTGGCAACAGCCCGCCGCCGCCCGCGACGATCCCCAGCTACATGGCGGTGATCGTCACGTCGTCGGTAAAGAAGTCAGGCAACACGATCTCCGGGAACATCGTGTCCATCGTGATCGTGAAGACGGATCCTGGTTACGCGCCGGATCCCGCGGTGCCTGGCACCGGCACGGTGGTCGCCATCCTCTGCTAACCAGGCCAGGCCAAGGCCGCCGGCCCCTTGCGGGCCGGCGGCCCAGCGGCGCCAGGTGGCCCAACACATGCCGGTGCTGAGCCGCACACAGGTCATGGTTCTTTCTTTCCTGGCCGCTGCGTGGGTGGCTGTGGTCGCGATCCTGGCCGTGGCCCCCGACGTCTACGACCAGGCCCTCGGGTTACCGATCGCCGACCGCCGTCCGTTTGAAGTCGCCTTCTTGGCCGCGCTCTCGATCTTCCTGGTCATCGTCGCGACTGGTGTGCTCAGGAGGTGGCGCTGGATGTTCTGGCTGATACTGGTGGCCTTCCTGGCCGGCGTCATCCGGCTGCCCGCGTCGGCACTCGAGCTGGCCGGAGCAATCCCCCGCCAAGGCCCCGCCTGGTACGTGGTGCTTCAGGGTGTGATCGGCGCGGTCCAATTCGTGATCGGGATCGCGATGCTGATGGGTTATCGCCGCAGCGGCCTCTGGGGGAACTTCTAACGCTTCGCATCGCAGCCCTTACTTGGAGGCGGCCATCTGATACCCCATGGGTTCTGCCGGCCTGCCGCAGATGGCTGGCGGGGGGCCATACCCCTAGGGGGTATGCTGATGTCATGCCAGGCTACAAGTCACACAAGGCTCAGGTGCAGGGGCGCCTGAGGCGTATAGAGGGTCAGATCCGCGGCGTCGAAAAGATGGTCGAGGAGGATCGCTACTGCATCGACGTGCTGACGCAGGTGGGTGCGGCGAAGGCTGCCCTCGACGCGGTTGCCCTGCTGCTTCTTCAAGACCACACCGAGCACTGTGTTGTGGACGCCATCCAGGCGGGCGACGGCTCAACGAAGGTTCGTGAGCTCAACGAGGCGGTCGAGCGCCTGGTCAAAGGCCGGTAACCCGTGAGCCCGACAGACGTAGCCGTTGTCCTCGCGGGGCTTGCGGTCACCGGTTTGCTGGGGTGGTTCTTCTTCGGTCCCAAGAAGGCGCGTTCAGCGGACCTGGTCGGAAATGTTCGGGAAGTCAAGGTCACCGTCAAGGGAGGTTACTCACCCGACCTCATCCGCGTTCGTCAGGGCGTTCCGCTTCGGATCGTCTTCGACCGCCAGGAAAGCGGCGAGTGCACGTCCCGGGTGGTCTTTCCTGACTTCGCGCTGAACAGGGCCCTCCCTGCTTACGCCCAAACCGCCGTCGAGCTTCGGCCGGACCGCCCGGGTGAGTTCGGCTTCGCCTGCGGGATGAACATGGTGCACGGCAAGCTGATCGTCGAACCACAAGCCAACGGTCACGGCGCCGCTCCCTCGAACACCTCCGAAATCAGAGCGGAGCGCGCGCCAGATGAGCCGGCCCAGGCGACCGACGACCACGAGATGGCCGAGCGTCAGACCGAGATCAGAGACCTCACCCGGCGCGTGGCTGGAGGCGCGGTGCTCACGGCTCCCGTGCTTTTCGCAGCGATGGCAGGCAACGTCATACCTGTCGGGATCCTCGGCAACCACTGGGTGGAGCTCGCGCTGATTACGCCAGTGATGATCTACGCGGGCTGGCCGATCCACCGCACCGGCTGGCTGAGCCTCGCTCACCGGCAGGCGGAGATGAATGCGCTGATCACCCTCGGCACCTCGGCGGCGTTCGCCTACAGCCTGGTCGTGACTGTTGCTCCGGCCATCCTGCCCGCGGGGCTTCGCGACGTCTACTTCGAGGCGGTCGGCGTGATCATCACCCTGATCCTTCTGGGCCGCCTCTTCGAGGCCCGCGCCAAAGCCGGGACGGGCGAAGCAATCCGAAAGCTGATCGGGCTCCAGGCTCGCACCGCGCGCGTCGTGCGCAATGGGGATGAAAGTGACATCCCTGTCGAGGACGTGATGGCGGGCGACGTCCTGATCGTGCGCCCCGGCGAGAAGATCCCGGTCGACGGCGAGGTCGTCGAGGGCGAGTCCTCGGTCGATGAGTCGATGGTCACCGGCGAGCCGATCCCGGTCACGAAACGGTCTGGTGACGCCGTGATTGGCGCCACCATCAACGGGACGGGGGCGTTCCGCTTCCGAGCGACGCGGATCGGCAGAGACATGATGCTCGCCCAGATCATCAAGCTCGTCCAGCAGGCGCAGGGCTCGAAGGCTCCGATTCAGCGCCTTGCCGACACCGTGTCGGGCTACTTCGTGCCGGCGGTGA
The DNA here is from genome assembly GCA_005879985.1 of Chloroflexota bacterium. GTDB lineage: Bacteria > Chloroflexota > Dormibacteria > Dormibacterales > Dormibacteraceae > CF-118. The sequence continues at coordinate 6,452 of VBIA01000002.1, forward strand.
TCGGAATCGCGATCTGGACCTTCGTCGCGTGGTTCCTGCTGGGCCCGCAGCCTGCATTCACGTCAGCCATGGTGAGCGCGGTGGCGGTGCTGATCATCGCCTGCCCCTGCGCCCTCGGCCTGGCCACTCCGCTCTCGGTGATGGTCAGCACGGGGAAGGGAGCCGAGCAAGGCATCCTGATCCGCTCGGCCGAGGCTCTGGAAACGGCCCACAAGCTGGACACGATCGTCCTCGACAAGACCGGCACGATCACGCGCGGTCGGCCTGCGCTGACCGATGTGCTCGCCCTTGAGGACATTGATAAGGACGAGCTCCTGCGCCTCGCGGCCTCGGCCGAGCGCTCGTCGGAGCATCCACTGGCGGCGGCGGTGGTGGCGGGGGCGCGGTCCCTTGAAATCATCCTCAGCGAACCGTCGGGATTCGAATCGCTCACCGGCAGAGGCGTCCGCGCCGGCGTCGACGGTCGATCCGTCCTGATCGGAAACCCAGCTCTGCTTCGTGATGCCGGGATCGATGCCACAGCTTTGATAACTGAGGCGGACCGATTGTCCGCCGACGGTAAGACGCCGCTGCTGGTTGCCATCGACGGCAAGCCGGCGGGTGTGCTCGCTGTGGCGGACACGCTCAAGGAGGAGTCCGTGGCCGCGGTGGCCGGCCTGCGCGCACTCGGCCTCGAGGTCGTGATGATCACCGGCGACAACCGGCGCACCGCGGCGGCCATCGCGCGCCAGGTGGGCATCGGGCGCGTCCTGGCCGAAGTTCTGCCCGACCGCAAAGCGGCTGAGGTCAAGCGACTGCAGTCTGAAGGCAGGCGGGTGGCGATGGTCGGGGACGGCATCAATGACGCGCCTGCGCTGGCGCAGGCCGACATCGGCCTGGCGATCGGGACGGGCACCGACGTGGCGATCGAATCGTCGGACATCACGCTGATCTCGGGAGCGCTCACCGGGGTGGTCACCGCGATCCAGCTGAGCCGCGCCACGATGCGCAACATCCGTCAGAACCTGGTCTGGGCTTTCGGCTACAACGTGATCGGCATCCCGATCGCCGCCGGCGCGCTCTACCCGTTTCTCGGCCTGCGCCTGAGCCCGATGATCGCAGCCGGTGCGATGGCGTTCAGCTCGCTTTCCGTGGTCACGAACTCCAACCGCCTTCGGGCGTTCAGATCTCGATCGCTTGTGCGCGATGCGACCAGCTCCGCATCCACCGAGCCGGCGATCGAGCTTGGTCCAGATGGGGCTGCACCAATCCACGTAGGACATGGAGGCAACATGAGTGAAGAATCACCCTCAATCGATCCCGTGTGCGGAATGAGCGTCGACCCGGCCAGTGCCGAACATCGATCAATTCACGATGGGCAGACGTACTACTTCTGTTCGAGTGGGTGCAAGGAACGCTTCGACAAGGATCCTGCCAAGTTCCTCGGTGGGGCCAAGACGGGGCGCTAAGGGTAGTCGGCGTTGCCGCGCGTTTCCTAGGACCGCGTGACAACCGAGGAGTGCGAATTACCACGGACATTGCTCCGGGCCCGCGATAAACTGACGCCAATCGGAGCCCGAGCGGCTCTGCCGCCGTTTGGCTTCGAGCGGAATCCAAGCTCGTATCCAACAGACCGCGAAGGTCTGAGGAGGGCCATCAATGAAAGCCCGACCCCTCTTTCTAATTGCGGCGATCCTCGCGATCGCGTCCCTTGTGGGAGCAAGCGTCGCATCGGCTCACACGCGCGTCGATCCCACTACGTTGACCCCGCCCCTCAAGCCGTTCCGCATTTGCTATCA
>VBIA01000003.1 GCA_005879985.1 Chloroflexota bacterium
TCGCTGGAGGCAGCGATCAGGAATCGCGGCAGCTCGGTGGACACGTATAGGGACGCGTGGGGGGAGGTCGGCGGCCAGCAAGAGGTCTTGCTCGTCTATGGCCGCGCCGGCCAGCCCTGCTACACGTGCGGGCGGCCGCTGTCGGCGGTGCGCATCGCAGGACGGACCACGGTGTTCTGCCGCCGTTGCCAGCATTAGCAGCCCGGCGGTCGCCGTGCTGCTGAGGGCGCTCCTCCCCAGGCTCGTTGCGATCGCCGTGCTGGCGGTCGGGTTCCAGGTGCTGACCATCGCTGTCTCGTTGGGCTCGATGGACATGGCCGACCACGATGTTGAGCAGGCGATGGCGAGCGCGTGGGATCCGCCGCTGCATCCCCTGTTCCAGGGCGTCGCCATGCTCGGCGGCGTCGAGGTCACCACCATCGTGCTGGTCGCCCTCGTCATCTTTATATGGCGCCGCGGCTTCGTGGCTGACGCCCTGGTGTTCGTCGCCTTCCTCGTGGCCGAGGTGTTCGAGATCCTCTATAAGTCGAACCTCACGCATCCGCGGCCACCGTCGTCGGTCTCGCATGCGGACGGCCCGAGCATCAGCAACCTGCTGGAGCCCGCCACTGGGCTGCACAACAGCTTTCCCAGCGGGCACATGATGAGGACGGTCTTCGTCTACGGCCTGCTGGCGTTCGTCCTGCGGCGCCTTGCGCCGTGGCCGTGGCTGCGTAACCTGGCGGTTCCGCTCGCCATTGTTCTCATCGTGGTGATGGCGTTCGACCGCCTGTACCTCGAGGTGCACTGGGAATCGGACGTCCTCGGCGGCATCCTGCTCGGCGCGATCGCCCTGGTCAGCGCAACCGTCTGGCTCGACCGGCCACAAGGCGCAGAGAATTAGGCGGTGGGGTCTGAGGAAAACGCCGTCCTGATCATGGTCACCGCGGGCGGGCGTAACGACGCCGAGCGGCTGGGCGAGGGGCTGGTGGTGCAGCACCTTGCCGGCCACTGCTCGGTGGTGCCGATGGTCCATTCCTTCTATTACACGGATGGTCTTCTGCAGCGGCAGAGCGAGGCGCTGCTGATGATCAAGACCGTCAGCTCACGCTCCAACGCTGTCTATGAATACCTGCGGAAGAACCACGCTTACGCGGTGCCTGAGATCTACGAAGTGGCCATCGACGGGGGCTCGCCGCCGTATCTGAAATGGCTGGCCGAGCAGGTCGGCAAGCGGGACTCGGATCGTTAAGTGGACGCTTAGACTGGCCGGGCGATCATGGCGACAGCGGTAAGGCCGGGGGAGGAGGAGAAGGGGCGGAAGGGCCGCCGGAGCCGCGCTCGGGCACGCGCTGAGGCCCTCGCGGACAGCGCCGTCACCATCCCGATCGCCGAGGCGCTCACGGACAGCGTCGTCACGATCCCGATCGTCGAGGCTGTTCCGGTCGCGCCGGCCGTCGATGAGCCGTCCGAATCTCGCCTGGCCGCCGCCGTGCGCGCTCGGCGCGAACGCAAACAGGCAGCCGCGGTAGCGGCGGCGGCGCTCGCGCCGGCCGCCATCAGGGCCCCTGTCCCGGAGCGCGAGCCCGAGGCCGAGGCCGCAGAGACCGAGCCGTTCCACGACCTACTCGGGCAAGCCATCGGGCTGAGGCTCGACGCAGTCACGCGCGACTTCGACACCGGCGACATGAAGGTCGTCGCCCTGCGCGAAGTGTCGCTGGAGATCGGGCCAGGCGAGTTCGTCGCGGTGATCGGTCCCTCCGGATGCGGCAAGACGACGCTGCTTTCCATGATGGGCGGGCTCGACCAGCCGACCACCGGCCAGGTGTACGCGGCGGGCGTTGCGCTCGACCAGCTCAACGACGAAGCGCTTGCCGACTACCGGCTCCAGCGCGTCAGCACCATCTTCCAGACCTTCAACCTCATGCCGGGGATGTCGGCGGAAGAGAACGTGATCCTTCCGCTGACGCTTGCCGGCGTCGAGCCTGAAGAGCGTCGGTTTCGCGCCCGCCGTTTGTTGGCGCTCGTCGGCCTCGAGAGAAGGTCGCGCATGCGCGCGAGCCGGCTGTCGGGCGGTGAGCAGCAGAAGGTTGCGGTGGCGCGCGCGCTGGCGAACAGGCCTGGACTGGTCCTCGCCGACGAGCCCACTGGCAGTCTCGACTCGGTCGCGGGCGAGCGCGTCCTCGACCTGCTGCGAGACCTGAATCGCCGCGGCGCAACTGTCGTTCTGGTCACTCACGACCCCGAGGTCGCGCGCCATGCGCAGCGTGCGGTGCGCATGGTGGACGGGCGCGCTTTCGAGCTGGGCTCCGGGACGCGCAACGTGCGGATGCAGGATCCGCTGCTGCCGGCTCAGCGCCTGCACTGGCGCGACACGCTGCGACTCGGACTCCTGAGCGCCGGCCGCAGGCCGCTGCGCACGTTTCTCACCACAGCCGGCGTGGCGATCGGAATCGCGGCCATGAGCTTGATCGTCGCGTTATCCGGCGGCCTCGACTACGCGCTCGCGGCTCCGGCATTCGCTCATGCGAAGACCGACGTCATCGCAGTGCGCCCCGCGTCCGACTCAACCTCTGCTGCCTTCGACGCGCAATCGCTGTACACGATGGCGAGCCTGCCGCACGTTCAGTCGGCCTGGGGCCAGGTGTCGGTGAACGGCTCGTTCGGAGGCCCTGACGGGAACACCGGCGGGGCGAACGACCTGCTCATCGCGCTCGCGCCGCGCGCGCAGTGGGACGGTTGATCGGCACCACGATCACCTTCAAGGACGCGGCGCAGAAGCCGGTCCCGCTGTCTCTGACGGTCGCCGGCGTCGCTGCCGATGCGAGCTTGCCGGCAGGGGTCGCGGGCGGGCTGGCGCCCTACAGGCTGATGACGGACCACTGGGCCGCCGCTGCCGCGGCCAACAATTGGAAGACAGGCGAGTTCACCGCCATCACGCTGCTCGTTGATTCAGGGCCGAACGTGGCAGGGGTTCGCGATCGAGTACAGAGGCTGGGGTTCCAGGCCACGGCAACCGGCGACCAGGAGCGCGCGTTTGCAGAGCTGCTCAGCAGGCTGCGTGTCGCGCTGATCGGCCTTTCGGTGGTGGCGCTCTTCCTCGCCTGCCTTGGCATCGCGAACACGATGTACACGGCGGTGCTCGAGCGCACGCGCGAGATCGGGGTGCTGAAAGCTGTTGGCGCGAGGTCGCGCGACGTGATGCTGCTGTTCGTCGCCGAAGCCGCGGTCATCGGGCTGGCGGGTGGTGTGATAGGCGGCGTCGTCGCGGCCGTGCTGGCGCAGGTCGGCAACTCCGCGGTCGATGTGCTTGTGCCGGTGCTGGCGGCTGATGCAGTCGAAGTCTTCCGGCCCGACCTGTTCGTTGCATTCGCGGCCCTGGCCCTCGCCGTCCTGCTGAGCATGGGCAGCGGCCTGCTGCCCGCGATGCGCGCCGCGGCCCAGCAGCCGATGAAGGCGCTTCATCATGAGTGAGTGTCGCGACGCCGAGGTTCGCAGTGAGATTCGCGGCATCGGCGGCCGGAGCCAAGGAGAGGGTGGCGCAGCTAGGAGCGCATTCCACTGGGGCCCCCGTGCGTAGCACGGGAGGATGCGCGGCGCCGGGCCCCTCGACGCGGGCTTCAGCGCCGCAGGCGCCCGGCCGCCTAGGCCGCGAAGATCCAAGAACCTTCGGCGGCGCGACACTCTAGTGCGAGCCTCCACCTACCCGCTAGTCGACGCGGCCGAAGCGGCCGCGCTCGTGCTGGAGCACACGCCAGTCCTCGGCACCGAGACGGTTGCGCTCGCCGATGCGTATGGCCGCGTGCTCGCGGAGGACCTGGTGGCTTCGAGCGCTCTGCCGCCGCATCCCGCCAGCGCGGTGGACGGCTATGCGGTCAGGGCAGCCGACGCCGGCCGCACGCTGCGGGTCGTCGGTGAGTCCGCTGCGGGCCGCCCCCTCTCCGCGCACGTTGACGTCGGGACCGCGGCCCGCATCCTGACCGGAGGCGTCGTGCCTGACGGCGCGGACACCGTCGTGATGGTCGAGGACACGCGTGTGGACGGCGACTCGGTGACGGTGCCGGCTGGCCTGAAGGCCGGGACAAACCTTCACCGGCCGGGCGCCGACCTGCGCGCCGGCGAGCTGGTGATGTCGGCCGGCACGCAGCTCGGTCCCGCCGAGATCGGGCTCGCGGCCGCGCTCGGAGTGCCGCGGCTGCGGGTGTACAGGCGGCCCAGGGTCGCGCTCATGTCGACGGGAGACGAGCTGGTCGAGGTGGGCAAGACGCCCGGCCCAGGACAGATCCCCGACTCGAATCGATGGGCCCTGCTGTCCGCGCTTCGCGAGGCAGGCGCGGAGGTCCGACTGCTGGGGATCGCGCCGGACAGCGCCGACGGCCTGCGCAAGCTCGTCACCGGCGCGCTTGGCGAGGCCGACGCCCTGGTCACGTCGGGCGGCGTTTCGGTCGGCACGCACGACCTCGTGAAGCCGCTGCTCGAGTCGTTGGGCACAGTTCACATCGGACGTGTGAAGCTGAAACCGGGCAAGCCCTTCACGTTCGCGACGCTGTCCGAGGGCCGGCTGGCCTTTGGTCTACCCGGCTTTCCGGTGTCGTCGCTCGTGACCTTCGAGGTGTTCGTCAGGCCCGCGCTGCGCAAGATGCAGGGGTTCGCGCAGCTGCAGCGGCCTTCACTGCCCGTGCGCCTGGGCTTTCACGCGCAGGCGGCCGGTGACCGTACCGAGTACCACCGGGTGACGCTGCGCCATGAGGGCGCGGAGCTTGTGGCGACATCGACTGGCTCGCAGTCGTCGTCGCGGCTGATGTCCCTGGCCGGCGCGCACGCGCTGGTGCGCGTGCCGCCTGGCGATCAGGGGATCAGCGCCGGATCGCTCGTGGAGGCGCAGATCCTTTCGCTCCCTTAAGGCACCCTCTCCCCGTCTGGGGAGAGGGCTCAGGGGTGAGGGGCGCTGGCGTAGGAGCTAGGGGTTGGCCTCGGGCCGCGGCTGGCGCTCCGGGTTCTCGTCGTTGTATCGCTGCCGCTTGTCCCACCCTTCGCGGACGTCGTTAAGAACTTCGTGCGCCTTGGCCTTGGCGTTACCCCATTGCTGGCGGGCTTTGCCCTTGGCCTCTAAGGTGCGGTCGCCTGTCAGCTTGCCCTTGAGCTCCTCCACTTTGCCTTTGAACTGATCCTTCATACCTTCATAAACGCACAGGCACCCTCTCCCCGTCTGGGGAGAGGGATCGGGGGTGAGGGGCGTCGACGAAGCTAAACGGAGCCTTTCGAACGCCCGTTCGCTCTAGAATTGGACCTTGCCCATGCCCTCCAGCTTTCGTGTCGACGCACCCTTCAAGCCGGCCGGCGACCAGCCGCATGCCATCGAGCAGCTGGTCGATGGCGTGCACTCCGGCCTGTCCCAGCAGGTCCTGCTTGGCGTCACCGGAAGCGGCAAAACCAACGTCATGGCCTGGGCCGTGGAGCAACTGCAGCGGCCCGTCCTGGTCCTCAGCCCGAACAAGACGCTCGCCGCGCAGCTCTGCGCCGAGTTCCGCCGCCTGCTGCCGCACAACGCGGTCGAGTACTTCGTCAGTTACTACGACTACTACCAGCCCGAGGCGTACATCGCGCGCACCGACACGTACATCGAGAAGGATTCGAGCCGCAACGAAGAGATAGACCGCATGCGGCACTCGACCACGTCGGCGCTGCTCACGCGGCGCGACGTCCTGGTGGTCGCGAGCGTCAGCTGCATTTACGGCATCGGCTCGGTCGAGGACTACATGGGCGAGTCGCTCAAGATCCAGAAAGGCGAGTCGATCCGCCGCGAGGTGTTCCTGCGCAAGCTCACCGAGATGCTCTACGAGCGCAACGACTACGACCTGGCCCGCCTGCGTTTCCGCGTGCGCGGCGACGTGGTCGACCTGGTGCCGGCCAACGAAGAGAAGGTGTATCGCGTCGAGTTCTTCGGCGACGAGATCGAACGCATCCAGGAGCTCGACGCGACGACGGGCGAGATCCTCGGCTCGCGCAACGAGTTCACCGTGTTCCCGGCTTCGCACTACGTGACGCCCGCGGACAAGATGCGGCTCGCCGTTGCCGACATCGAGGCCGAGCTCGATGAGCGCTGCAAGTGGTTCGAGGACCATGGCCGGCTTCTCGAGGCGCAGCGCCTCCGCCAGCGGACGAATTTCGACCTCGAGATGATGCGTGAGACGGGCACGTGCGCCGGAATCGAGAACTACTCACGCCACCTGACGCGGCGGCAGCCCGGCGAGGCGCCGTACACGCTGATGGACTTTCTGCCCGACGACACGCTGATCTTTGTCGACGAGTCGCACGTGGCGGTGCCGCAGATCGGCGGCATGCTCGGTGGCGACCGCTCGCGCAAGGCGGCGCTCGTCGAGTACGGGTTCCGCCTGCCCAGCGCGTTCGACAACCGGCCGCTGAGCTTCGACGAATGGGAGGAGCGGGCGCGCAATGTGATCTACGTCTCGGCCACGCCGGGCGAGTACGAGATGCGTCGCTCTCAGCGCACGGTGGAGATGGTGGTGCGGCCGACCGGCCTGGTGGACCCGACCGTCGAGGTGCGGCCGACCGAGGGACAGATCGACGACCTGCTGGCCGAGGTCAAGAAGCGCGCCGAGCTCGGGCATCGCTCGCTCGTGACGACGCTGACCAAGCGATTCGCGGAGGACCTGGCCGATTACCTCCGGGAGTACGGGGTCAAGGTCCGCTACCTGCACTCGGAGCTCGACGCGCTGGAGCGCATCGAGGTCCTGCGCGATCTACGCACCGGCGCCGTGGATGTGGTCGTCGGCATCAACCTGCTGCGCGAAGGCCTCGATCTGCCCGAGGTCGCGTTCATCGGCATCCTCGACGCGGACAAAGAGGGATATCTCCGCGCCTACCGTTCATTCATCCAGACCATCGGCCGCGCGGCCCGCAACGTGGAAGGCCATGTGGTGATGTACGCGGATAAGATCACCGACTCGATGCGCGCGGCTCTCGACGAGACCGAGCGCAGGCGCGACAGGCAGACCGTTTACAACGCCGAGCGCGGCATCACACCTGAGAGCGTGAAGAAGGCCATCTACGCGCTCGAGATCAACAAGAAGGACCTCCAGGCAGACGCTGTCGAGCTCATGATCGGCGCCGGCGTGCCGCGCGAGGACATCCTCGCCATCGTGCGCGACCTGGAGAAGGAGATGCGGCGACTCTCCAAGGAGCTGCAGTTCGAGGACGCCGCGAGGGTGCGCGACCGCATCATCCTGCTGCGCAAGCGCCTGGCCGGCGAGGAGACGGGCGACAGGGAGGATGACGAAGAGGTGTCGCTGGCGATCGCGGCGGCGCCGAAGCAGCGGACCACAGTCAGGAACTGGCGGAGGACACGCCGCGGCCCTTGACCGTCGAGAACGCGCATAGAGCTGCCGCGCTCCTGGCCGCCGAGCCCGCCGGCTGGATGCAGACCATCGGCGCGCGCATCACCGAGTCGGAGCCTGGCCGCGTGGTCCTGGAGCTGGAGGCGGGGCCGGAGCACCGGCACGGCGGCGGAGTCGTGCAGGGCGGCGTGATCACGCAGATCGCCGACGCTGCGATGGGCATGTCGCTCGCAACACTTCAGGAAGACGGCGTGTGGAACACGACCATCGAGCTGAAGATCAACTTCCTGCGTCCGGTCCGGGAGGGCAGGCTGCGCGCGATCGGGCGCGTCGTCGAGATCAAGCAGTCGCTCATGTTCAGCGAGGCCGACGTCATGGACGAGCGAGGACGTCTGGTGGCCCGCGCGTCGTCGACGAACATGGCGGTGCCTGAGGGACAGGGCCGTGAATAGGAAAGTCCCCTCCCCACCCAGTGGGGAGGTCGGCGCGCAGCGCCGGGTGGGGGCGGCAGACCCGCCCAGGACCTCCCGAGCCTGGCAGTGGCTCGGCCTGACCCTTGTGGACAGCGGCGAGGGTTACGCCACCGTCGAGATGACCGCCACGGAAGACATGGGCAACCAGTCTGGTTTCGTGCACGGTGGCATGATCAGCACCCTGGCCGACTCGGCGATGGGCCGCTCGCTGCGCACGATCGTGCCGGGCGTCGCGCGGGCGATGAGCTTTGACCTGAAGCTGAGCTTCATCAGCGCGGCCAGGATCGGAGAGACGCTGCGGGCCACCGGCCGTGTCATCCACGCCGGGCAGCGGACGATGGTCGCGGAATGCCGCGTCGAGGGCAAGGGAGAGCGCCTGATCGCCACCGCCAGCGCGACGTTTGCAGTCACAAGAGAAAAAGGAATAACTCAAAGTCCGGATGCCGACTGACCAGATCACGATTCG
>VBIA01000004.1 GCA_005879985.1 Chloroflexota bacterium
TGGAGAAGCCCGACGTCGACGTCATCGAAGGCCTTTCACCGGCAATCTCCATCGACCAGAAAGGCACGTCGAAGAACCCGAGGTCGACAGTCGGCACCGTCACCGAGGTCTACGACTACCTGCGCTTGCTGTACGCGCGCGTCGGGCATCCGCACTGTCCCGTGTGCGGACGCGAGGTGCGCCGGCAGACGGTCGAGCAGATGGCGGACCAGGTCGAGAAGCTGCCCAAGGGCAGTCGGATAATGGTCCTGGGCCCGGTAGTCAAAGGCAGGAAGGGCGAGTACCGCTCGCTTATCGACGACGTGCGCAAGTCCGGATTCGTGCGCGTGCGCGTTGACGGGATCCTCTACGAGATCGGCGAGACGATCCCGATGGACAAGAACAAGAAGCACGACATCCAGGTCGTGGTCGACCGCATCGTCGTTGGGCCGGAGCAGCGCACGCGCCTGGTCGACTCCGTCGAGACCGCGGCGAGGCTGGGAGGCGGCTCGGTGATCATCGCCCCAGTCGATGGTAAGGCGCGCGATGAGATCCAGATGTCGCAGGACTACGCGTGCCCTTACGACGGCACGAGCGTCCCCGAGCCCGAGCCGCGCAACTTCTCGTTCAACAGCCCGCACGGTGCGTGTCCGACGTGCACCGGAATCGGGTCGCAGCTTGTTGTCGACGGCGACCTCGTGGTGCCGGATCAATCGCTGTCGCTGAGAGAGGGCGCGATCGCGGCATGGAGCCGTTCGCAGTTTTTCTATCCCGAGCTGCTCGAGACCGTGAGCAAGTACTTCGGCATCGACATGGACAAGCCGTGGTCGAAGCTGACCAAGCAGCACCAGAACGTGCTCCTCGACGGCACTGGCGAGAAGAAGATCCGGTTCGGTTACAAGAACCAGTACGGGCACGAGCGCTGGTACGAGGCGCCGTTCGAGGGTGTGGTCGCAAACCTGCAGCGCCGATACGAAGAGACGCAGTCGGAGTACCTGAAGCAGGAGCTCGAGCGGTACATGTCCGACAAGCCGTGCCCGGCGTGCAAGGGCCGGCGCTTGAAGCCGGAATCGCTGGCGGTGACGATCGCAGACCACAACATCGCCGACGTCTGCATGCTTTCGGTGAACGCGGCGATCGACTTCTTCACCAACCTGGGTGGCACAGAGCGTGAGCAGATCATCGCGCGCGGCATCCTCAAGGAAATCCGCGAGCGGCTGCAGTTCATGATCGACGTGGGCCTCGAATACCTCACCATCGACCGCGCGGCCAACACGCTGTCAGGCGGTGAGTCGCAGCGCATCCGGCTCGCGACCCAGATCGGCTCCAAGCTCATGGGCGTCCTGTACATCCTCGACGAGCCGTCGATCGGGCTCCACCAGCGCGACAATCGGCGGCTGATCAACACGCTGGTGCGATTGCGCGACCTGGGCAACACGCTCATCGTGGTCGAGCACGACGAAGAAACCATCCGGTCGGCGGACTACATGGTCGACATCGGCCCGGCGGCCGGCGAGCACGGCGGTGAGATTGTGGCCGCGGGAACGGTCGAAGAGGTCCTGCGCAACCCGCATTCGCTGACCGCGGCCTACCTGCGCGGCGACAAGGAGATCCCGCTACCGCGCAAGCGGCGCGCGGGCAACGGCAAAAAGCTGGTGATCAAGGGCGCGAAGGCGAACAACCTGAAGAACATCGATGTGTCGTTCCCGCTGGGTACCTTCGCCGCGGTGTCAGGGGTGAGCGGGTCGGGCAAGTCATCGCTGATCACGGACATCCTCAGCCGCAAGGTCGCCCAGTACTTCTACAAGGCGAAGGACAAGCCCGGGCCGCATCGCGCGGTCGAGGGCATGGACCATCTCGACAAGGCGAT
>VBIA01000005.1 GCA_005879985.1 Chloroflexota bacterium
AAAACACGGCCGCACACGGCCACAGCGATCCCAATTACTGGGACCGCCGGGCCGCCACTTACGCGCGTTCTACGGGCAATCGGGTCGACCAGTTCCTGGCGGTGGTCGAGCCGTTCGTCTCGCACCGCAAGACGCTGATCGACGTCGGCGCCGGCGCCGGCCGGCACGCGGTGCCGCTGGCGGAGAAGCTCGAGTGGGTCACCGCGGTGGAGCCGTCCGAGGGCATGCGTGCCCACCTGCCGGCGCTGCCCAACCTGACCGTCGTCGCGAGCGCCTGGGAGGACGCCGAGGTCGCGCCCGCGGACCTGGTCATCTGCTGCCACGTCCTCTATGGCGTTGCCGACGTCGTTCCTTTCGTCGAGAAGCTCGAGCGCTCGGCGCGCGAGCGCGTCTTCATCATGCTGCGCGAAGGTCCGGTCCCCCATCCCGCCAACGTGCTGCGCGACCGCATCGCGCCCTCACCGCTTCCGCCGATCCCGCAGTTCTCCGACCTTTTCATGCTGCTGCTGCAGCTCGGCATCGCCGCAGACGTCACGTTTGTCAGGTACCCGGCGGTGAATCGTTACCGCAGCCTCGACGAGGCAGTAGCCGACTGCAAGCCCCTGTTCGGCGCAGGCTGGGAAGAGCCGCGCACGCGACGTCTGCTCGAAGAGATGCTCGTGCGCGACGGCACCGAGCTCGTTTACGACGGCGGCGTCACTGTTTCAGGCATTGCACATTGGCAACCTCGAATTTGAGGGGTCCCCACGAAATCTCGGCGGAGCCTCCGATTTCGTGGGGCTAAGCGACCTAGTTCTTCGGCCGGTGAGGCCGTCGGATCGCGACCGCGTCGCGGAGATGACCAGCGACATATGGGACGGCCACGACTACATGGCTCACGTCTTCGACGACTGGGTGGCCGACGCGACCGCCGCATTCCAGGCCGTGGAGGTGGACGGCGTCGTGGTCGGGCTGCACCGTCTGCGTCCATACGCGCCTGGTCTCGTGTGGTATGAGGGACTCAGGGTCGCAACCTCGCACCAGCGCCAGGGCATCGCGCGCGCCATGCTCGATTCGGCAATCGCCGAGGCACGCGAGCAGGGATTCGCGGAGCTGAGGCTGGCGACATACAACGAGGTCGCGTCGCACCTGTTCGAGTCGGCGGGGTTCAAACCCCTGCTCGACATCCGATGGTGGCGCGCTCCGCGCGTCGAGGGCGGCGAGCCGGCGAACATGCCGGACGCGGTCGAGGCTGAGAAGCTCTGGAAGATGGCCGCGTCGAGCCCGGGCTTCGAGATGTACAACGGCATCAGCGCCGACCTGAACGGCGCTCGCAATCTCGAAGCCGCCGAGCTCGGAAGGCTGGCGAGCCGCGGCATGCTGCGCGTCGCGCCCGGCGGCCGCGCGCTGGGCGGGCTCCGGCGCCCTTGGAGCGACAACGTGGCGGTGGCGTTTCTCGCCGGCCGTGGAGCGGCGCTTCGCGACCTTCTCTTCGCGCTTCGCTACGAGGCCGACGCCGACGCCGCCGAGCACGTCACCGTCGCGCTTCCGCGCGGCCACCCGGCGGCCGACGACATGAGGGCTACGGGATACGATTTCGCGAATGCCGAAGACACGGCGTTCATATACGGCCTCAAGCTGAAGCCAGCCACCAACGTTTAGTGACGCGCCGCTACGTCGTCATCGGCAACGGCATCGCCGGCCAGACATGCGCGGAAGAGCTGCGCAAGCTGGACGCGGATGCATCGATCGTCATGATCGCTGCCGAGAAACACCCGCTGTACAACCGCGTCGCCCTGCCGAGATACCTGCGAGGCCAGGTGCGGCGCGAGAAGGTGTTCATGCGCACTGCCGAGGACTACGCGACGCGCAACCTCGAGATCCACTTCGAGACGTGGGTGACCGACATCGATGTGCGCGAGAAGGTAGTGCGAACGAATCGCGACCAGTCGTTCCCGTATGACGCGCTGCTCATCGCGACCGGCGGCCGGCCGAAGCCGCCCCCGTGGCCGGGATCCGACCAGGTGTCGCAGGTGCTCGGCTTTCAGACCATCGACGACACCGACGCGATCATCTCCAAAGCGGACGCCGCCGAGCGCGTGCTGGTGATGGGCGGAAGCTTCATCGGCTATGAGCTCGCAGAGGGCGTCAGCTATCGCAAGACCGCGAAGGTCACCTGGATCATGCGCGGGCCGTGGTTCCTGCGCTACGTGCTCGACGAAGAGGGCGGACGGCTGTGCCGCGAGATGGGCGAGGCTCAGGGTGTCGAGTTCCTCACGTCGGACGAGGTGCAGAAGTTCAGCCGTTCGAACGGCCACTTTCTGGCCGAGACCGTGAACGGCAAGCGCGTCGACTTCGACGTCCTCACTTATGGCGTCGGTCTCGACTACTACACCGAGCCCACGCGAGGCACCGGCATCGAGCTCAACAAGGGGGTGGTCACCGACGCGAAGCTGCGGACCAAGGCACCGGACGTCTACGCCGCGGGCGATGTCGCGGTTTTCTACGACCTCATGGTCGAGCGCCACAACCAGATGGGCACGTGGGACAACGCGGAAGCGCACGGCAAGGTCGCGGCTCGCAACATGGCCGGCGCTGACGAGGATTTCTTCGACGTGCCCACCTACACGACCACGATGTTCGGATCGACGCTCGCGGTGGCCGGCGTCACTCCTGACGTCCAGCCGGACCTCGAGTCGGTCAGGACCTACAGCTTCGAGGAGAAGTTCTACCGCAAGCTCTTCTTCAAGGACGGACGGCTGGTCGGCGCGATCATGATCGGCCCGCCCAAGGGCCGCAAGAAGTTGATCGAGATCATGCGCTCGCGCCAGAAGATCGAGCGGCCGAGAGAAGAATTGCTCGACCCGGCCAACCTCAAAGATTGAGCAACCAGTACAGGTTCCTGACCCACTGGCGGTTGAAGGCCGGCATCGACGAGGTGTCGGAGATCCTCGACGATCCGCTTGGGCTGGCGCGGTGGTGGCCGTCCGTGTACCTCGAGGTTCGCGAGCTCGAGCCGGGCGACCCGGTGACGCACGTCGGTCGCTACATCGAGCTCTACACGAAGGGCTGGCTCCCCTACACGCTGCGCTGGCGGTTTCGAGTGACCGAGTCGCGCGCGCCCCTCGGCTTCTCGCTGGTGGCCGACGGTGACTTCATCGGTACCGGAGTCTGGACCCTGAAGCAGGACGGCGACTACGCCGACGTCGCCTACGACTGGCGCATCGCGGCCGACAAGCCTCTGCTCAAGTACGGGACGCCGGTCTTCCGGCCGATCTTTGCCGCGAACCACCGATGGGCGATGGCGCGCGGCCTGGAAAGCCTGGAGCTCGAGCTGCGCCGGCGTCGGGCCAGGTCCGAAGAGGAGCGCGCGGCCGTCCCCGCCCCTCCCGGCGCGACCTTCACCAGGGGGCGCGCCCAGACCTAGCTTTCGTCGTATCGTTTCGCCCCAGAGAGATGGCGTTCGCTCACAGCGAATCCGCGCGTGCGGTCAGGGAGGCTCTCGGCGCGGTGCTCCGGGGCCGCCGCGAGGCGACCCGCAGGACCCTGACCGAGGTTGCGGCCGAGGCCGGCCTGTCGCCCGCGCATCTGTCCGAGGTCGAGCGGGGGCGCAAGGAGGTCTCGATCGAGCGCCTGCTGGCGGTCTCGCATGCGCTCGGGGCCCGGCCGGCGGAGATTTACGCCGACCTGGCTCGGCTGCTGGGCGCCGACACCGAGCGGCCGGCGTGGCCCGAGGATCCGCCCGCGAAGCTGCGGCTCGCGACCGCCGGGATGCCGCTGGAGGCCTTGCGCAGCGTCGCCGACTTCAGCGCCTATCTCGCGATGGCCAACCCGCCGCCGAAACCGCGGCCGCGAATCGGTTTCGAAATGAGGAGTGGACGATGAACCTGATCCCAACCGTGATCACCAGCGACGGACGCGGCGAGCGCGCCTACGACATTTACTCGCGGCTGTTGAAGGACGGCGTGATCTTCGTGCGCGGCGTCATCGACGACGACGTCGCCAGCACCGTCACGGCGCAGCTCCTGTTCCTCGAGAACGAGGCTCCTGACCGCGATATCAGCATCTACATCAACAGCCCCGGCGGCTCACTGACGGCGGCGCTGTCCATCTACGACGCGATGCAGTACGTCGGGCCGAGCGTGAGCACCTTGTGCACTGGACTCGCCGCCAGCGGCGCGTCGATCCTGCTTGCCGGCGGCGCGAAGGGCTCGCGCATGTCGCTGCCCCACGCCCAGATCCTCATCCACCAGCCGTTCACGCAGGGCATCCAGGGCCAGGCGACGGACATCCAGATCCACGCGCAGGAGATCCTGAGGCAGCGTGAGCAGGTCGCCCGCATCTACGCCAAGCACTGCGGGCGGCAGCTGGAGGACGTCGAGCGCGCGATGGAGCGCGACTTCTTCATGACCCCCGAGCAGGCCAAGGAATGGGGCCTGATCGACCTCATCGTGGAGAAGAACCCGGCCGCCCTGAAGCCGGCCGCCACGACCCGGTAGCGCGCGGCTCCGCCCCGCGATTTGTATACAGCGGCGCGTTATTTCCGCTCAATTCCCCGCGTTTGTATACAAACCGCGGCGATCGGCGCGTTTCTTTAGACTCGGCCGGGTGCAGCGCGAGTACCACAAGGACCACAGTCAGGCACTCGGGCGTGACATGGAGCTGCTGCATTTCGGCAGCAGCGGCCGCCCTCTCCTTGCATTCCCGACCTCGATGGGCCGCTTCTATCAGTGGGAGGACTTCGGGCTCATCGGCGCCATCGCGGACTGGATCGACCGCGGCGTTCTCCAGGTGGTCTGCGTCGACAGCATCGACGACGAGTCGTGGTACGCGCGAGGCTTGCCGCCGGCAAAGCGAGTCGCGCGCCACCTGCAGTACGAGACCTACATCCTCGACGAGGTCCTGCCGCGCGTCCCCGACCCGCCCGTCGCCGCGGGCGCGTCATTCGGCGCCCTCCACGCGGTGCTGCTCGCGCTGAGGCATCCGACCCGAATGGGCGGCTTCGTCGCGATGAGCGGCGCTTTTGACACCGCGCGCTGGCTTGACGGGTACCACGACGACAGCACGTACTTCACGAATCCGATCGCGTTCCTGCCCGGCCTGAACGACGAGGCCTACCTGGGCCCGCTGCGCTCGATGCCGTCCAAGGTTGTGGCGACCGGCGAGGGCGACCCGAACGTCGGAGACTCGATCAAGCTCGGCAATCTAATCCGGGAGAAGGGGATCGACGTCCGGCTGGATATCTGGCCCGGCTGGGCGCACGATTGGCCTTACTGGAAGGACATGATGCGCACGTACCTCTCGACGTAATACGAACGGAGGACGAGAAATGGCTGGCAAGAAGGTGGTGGGACTTCTGGTCGGAAGGGAAAACACCTTTCCCGGACCCTTCCTCGACACGGTCAACCAGCGCGGCGCCGACGTCGGTGTCACCGCCGAGCTGGCGGTGCTCGGAGGCACGCCTGAGCTGGAGCCCCCGCGCCACGCGGTAATCGTCGACCGCATCTCTCACGAGATCCCGTACTACCGAGCGCACCTGAAGAGCGCCGCGCTGCTCGGCACGGCGGTCATCAATGACCCGTTCTGGTGGGAGGCGGACGAGAAGTTCTTCGAATGCACGCTGGCGCGCAAGCT